>DAINNH010000001.1:0-173033 GCA_036735985.1 Candidatus Alectryobacillus sp.
GCTCCACCAAACGAATTACTAGACGGATCGCCACAAGGCTTTATCTCGCCAAATAAAATTAGAAACGTAAACAAAAAGAGGGTCTAAATCCCTCTTTTTTTGTAGAAGTTTTGAAACGATTAAAAGCGGAGTTTAAAACATTTCAACATTTTTCGAAAGTTTGAATTTTCTACCACAAAAAATGATGGCAGGTAAATGCAGGCCATCATTCAAGCTTTAGCACTTTGCCTATCTATAGATAAGTTGCTGAGGGGTTATATTGCCCGTTTTTTATTAAATATTATTTTTTTGTTTTATGGTGAGATGAAACTTTTGTGTTTTTGCCAGCCAGTACCAAAATAACTGTGCCTAAAATTGCTAAAACAATTGATAAAGCAACAACAATCCAGAAACCATATTGATTATTATAGAGTGGCGACTCTTTAAAATTCATTCCAAAGAAGGAAGAAATAAGGGTTGGAATTGATATTACAATGGTAATAATCGCGAATGTTTTCATAACGATATTTAAGTTATTGGAAATAATTGAGGCGAAAGCATCCATTGTTCCAGCTAAAATATCACGGTAAATTGTACACATTTCATTAGCTTGATCAAGTTCAACTCCAGCATCTTCCATTAAATCAGCATCTTCATTATATTTCTTAAAAGTTGGTGAACGTAAAAGCTTACTTAAAACCGCTTTATTAGCATTTAAAGCTGTTGAAAAATAAACTAATACTTTATTAATATCCATTAAATCAAATAATTCTCTATTTTTTAAAGATCCATGAAGTTTGGTTTCAACACTTTTTGTTAAGGTATCAATTTTCTTTAAATAAGAAATAAAGAGCGTAGATAAGCGATAAAGAATTGTAATGGTTAAACGAACATGTTTTTCTGGCTCAATCTTTTTACTTTTACGAAACATTTCATTTAGTAATTCATTTGGGTGACGTGCAATAGTCACAAAGTAGGATTTATTATAAAGAATAATAAAAGGAGCCGTTAAATATAAACTGGTTTCTTCTTGGGGAAGGTAAGGAGCGTCTAAAACGATTAAGGTATCACCTGAATCGAAGTCGATACGTGCACTTTCTTCTTCATCTAAAGAAGTCATTAAGAGGTCTTTTTCAATACCAGTTAAATCAGAGACGGTATTAATTGATTCAATTGTTGGTGTAACGATGTTAATCCAACTGCCTTTAGGCAGCGAATCATCCTTATATTTAGTTGGATCAAGTGGTAGAAAATTCTTTTTTTCGTTATCGTAAATTTCAATCATAGAGATGACCTCCTTTTTGTCTTTTTTAGTGTAATTAATAGGCCATATAAAAGCAACACGAAAGTGAAAAATCGTACGACATATAGAATTTAAAATTATATTACGATAAAGAAAATGTTAATTAAATTGCGATGGAAAATCCTTTGAATAAAAATTTTAGAAGAGCGTCAAGAATAAGTGTTCTTTATTAGTAATATAGCAAAAAAATTATTTTCAAACTGAATATAAAGTATTAAAAACTCTTTATCAAAACGACACTAGTTAAGGTTTTAAAATTCTCTATTTTTATAATTTGTCACTTAACGTCTAAAATAACACATGGATGAATATAGAATATTAACCATATTTATGTTTTGTACTGTAATAAACAAATTGTGCATATGTTGACAACGTGCGCAAAAAATGCCATAATTTAAGCACGAGAGGATAATATGCATAAATTACCATTTGAATTAAATTTAGATGATATTGATATTTTAAAAGCATTGTCAAACGCTAATAATAAAATTGGTGAGTTGAACGGATTAGTTAAAGCAATACCAAATCCTAATATTATTTTAAACGCTGTTATTTTAGGTGAAGCAAAGGAATCTAGTGAAATTGAAAATATTGTTACTACATATGATCGTATTTTCAAGAAAATAACTTTAAAAACAAATGATTCTTCATCAAAAGAAGTTGTAAATTATAGACAAGCTATTCTTCATGGATTTAAGTTATTAAATGATAATCAATATATATCATCTAATATGCTGGTTGAAATACACAAGATAATAGAGCCTAATGTTGGAGAAATTAGGAAAATACCTGGAACAGTTATATTGAATACTAAAACTAATGAAATTTTACATACCCCACCACAAAACGAACAAGAAATAAGGGATTATTTATCTAATTTAGAAAAATATATTAATTATCCTGAATTAGAAAATGTTGATCCTTTAATTAAAATGTCCTTAATTCATTATCAATTTGAATCCATTCATCCATTTCATGATGGAAATGGTAGAACAGGAAGGATATTGAATATTCTTTATTTGGTATTAGAAAAGAAGTTAACTCTTCCTATTTTGTGCTTAAGTAAATATATTAATGAAACCAAAAAAGAATATTATAGTTATTTAAATTTAATTCAAAAAGATTTATGCAATTATAAAGAGTATATAATTTATATGCTTACCGCAATTAATGAAATGAGCTTATATACAATTAATTTTATAAACAAAATGTTGGATTGTATGAATAACGCGCAGAAAATCATTATTGAAAAATTACCTAAGATATACTCAAAAGAATTAGTTGAATATTTGTTCTTTGATTTTTATACAAAGAATGAATGCTTCAGAGAACATCTTAATATAAGCAGAAATACCGCATCAAAGTATTTACATTCTTTATCTGAAATTGGTATTTTAACTGAAGAAAAAGTTGGAAAAGAAACTATATATAAAAATACATATTTATATGATTTAATTAAGAATTGGTAAAATTATTAGACAATATAAATTATAATTTAATTGAATAAGGAAAAGGAGTAATTGCATGAATGAAGGCTTAAAAAACGCTGAAGTTTATCCATTACCACTTTATATAATGGATTCAATTCTTGAAGCAAAAGAAGAAAATATATGGGTAGAGCCAATCGTTTTAGGATTGTTTTAAAGTAAAGATAAAGCTAGAGAAGTATGGAAAAATAGGACTATAGAATTTAAAACAAAGACAGCACATATTTATTAGGAAAAAAGGTAAACACTATTAAGCAAAGCTCCTGATTAGATATTGCCTGCATGCACTATAAGGTAATGCGATATAATGCTAATGGACCACTTAATTTTGTGTTTATTCCTTTTTGGAATGGACTTATTATTGTGGTAATCCTAAATTTATTGTTAGGTTAGAACTTGTCAGGTGACAAAGTAAACGCAACAAAACACGAAATAAAGTAGTATTCTTAAAATTATGTATTTAGTGTTGCGTTTACTTAGACAAATTTTGACATTTATTTGATTTTAAACAATAATATAGATGAGCAAAAAAGAACCTGTGATTGAATTTGACTAACTCAACGCAACAGGGCTTGAAAGGTGTCTTCTTTACTTAAATTAAGGCGTGGTTAAGTTAAATTAGAGTTAACTTAACCTTTTTATTTGGAATACGTTTGATATTAATTTTATCTAAAAAATCAATTCCGAATTTACGTTTAAGCAGATCATATGGCTTTTGGTTTATAACACGGAATATTAATGCCGTTTTTAAAATAAGAATACTTAGATATTTCGCGCGAAATAGTAGACTTATTTACTTTGAGTCTCCTTGCAATTTGCGTAATTGTATACTTACTACAAAGAAATGCTTGAATAGCATTCTATCTTCTATTGAAAGATGTTTCACATTTTCCCCCTTTTTCACCTTTCTTAAGCAAAGAAGAAAAATATATTGTACATTTTCTAAGAAAACATTAAAGTTGCGTTTACTTTGTCACTTAACAAATTCTCTTATTTTTATAACTGGATAGTATAACTAAAAATTAATGTTATCAATAATCATTTTAAGGGTATAAAATAAAATTAGATCTTATGCGTGGAGGCATTTATATGAACAAGTTTTTACCGCTATTTTTAGTTGGTGTTTGTGTTTTCGGTCTTTCTAGTTGTGACGTTGAAGATGATACTCATGTTCAAGGTGTCGTTGAAGCTGAAGGCAAATGGGCTAATATTGGTCAAGGCACATTGACATTTAAAGTAGTGGATGGCGTCCACACTTTAGTTGATGATTTTAAAGCTGATTATGTTTCAACATATCAAAACGCTACTGATTTGAAGATTGAAAAAGTTAGTCGTGTTTCTACCACTTCATTTACAGTTCAATTTAGTGGAACAATTAAACAACATGACTATGATATTAATGGTATTGTTGTTAATAAAAAAGGCATAACTGGTGGAGAAAGCAATTATTTAGCCGTTTTCTTAAAAACGGATAAAGCTATTGAAATTGTTGGTACTGGTTCTTCTAGCACTCTTGAAAGTGAAACAGATGTCCGTAAATTAGTCGTTTATAATGGTGGCACATGGGTTGAAAGTGCTATTAATACAACAAATGTTACAGTTACATCAAATAACGATGCCACTTATCCAATTAGTGCAACCTCATTAACAGCAAAAATAGAAGATGATCTTTTAGTTGTTGCGTTTACTCATCCTAAGGATGTTGCTCATAGCAATTATTCTCTTGCTATTGCTGCGGCTACCAACACTTTAGGTGCTACATATTCCGAAGCCTTATAATTTAAGGTAAAAAGTACATTAGGGTCCTGACAAAAGTCAGGACTTTTTTGATGAGTTAATGTATATTTAAAGTAGGACAAATTAACACAAGAAAAAACAAGAATATATTTGCTAGATTTAATAGAATGCTTACGAGGTTAAAGAATGGATTGGATAAATAGCATTAATGAGGCCTTAGATTATATTGAACTTCACATCTACGATGATATCAACGTTGATGATGTATGCACTCACGTGGGCATATCAAGTTTTTATTTTCAAAAATCTTTTGTTATTTTTACTGGTTACTCTTTAAGCGAATATATTCGTAATCGACGTCTTTACTTAGCAAGCATTGACCTAAGAGACAAGAAGATGAAAATTATTGATGTCGCTTATAAGTATTATTACGAAACCCCAGAAAGCTTTACAAAAGCGTTTAAACGTTTTCATGGAGTAACGCCAAAAACTCTTAAAAATAATAAAGCTATTATTCGTGTCTTCCTTCCTTTAACTTTTAGTCTAAACATTTCAGGAGGAGAAAAAATGGATTATAAAATAGAAGAAATGAAGTCTTTTAAAATCATTGGTTTTGAACATCAATTTAGTTTCGACAATGCTTATAACAATATTCCAAAATTTTGGGACGAAATTGTTAAAACACATCTTTTGCCTTTATTTCAAGGAAAAGCGGCAAATACTCCCATTCAAAAAGCCTGCGTCGAGAATTGTATAAGTGAATTTGCTTTATGTATTGATGATGGCAGCAAAAAAGGATGTTTTAAATATGTAATTGGTGGAGTATATAAAGGTGGAGATATTCCACAAGGATTAAGTATTTTTGAAGTTCCTGGTTCCTTATGGTCTAAGTTTAAAGTAGTTGGACCTAATCCTACAGCCTTACAAGATTTAAATACAAAAATATTTAAAGATTGGTTACCAAATAACAAAGAATATAAATTTGCTGGAACATACAATCTTGAATGGTATAGTGTTGGTGATGTTAAGAACGATTCATATGAATCTGGTATTTGGATTCCGATTGTTAAAAAGTAATTAAGAGCAACTATTTCAACAAATTTTGCTTAGCAAACTAATTTTTTTATTTGGGTTTTGTAGAATAATAGTAATGTTCTGCAGAGATTTTTAATTATACAATTTATAATTTTAACATTTTGCAAAACCCAATTATTTTATATTTGGCTTATTAAAAATAAATTAAAGACTTGGACTCTCAATAAGCCCTTAATACGCTTTATTAGAGTTTTGTAAATATATTGTGTATTAGTCTTTAATATAAAATATTTAAGTTATATAATATAAAAACTTGAAGGAGTTATGCTATGGAAATTAGTAACAAAAACATCGAAATCAAAGAAATCGAAAGTCTAAAAAAGAAGTATCTTAAGAGTGAAAAAAACTCTGCTGTTCGCCATGCTTTAGCTAAAAGCCCAATGACAACAACAATTTCAGTTCTAGAAGCTGAGAATGAAATTGAACAAAAGTTCTCAATTGAAAATAAGACATTGCCTATAACAAATCAAATGGCATCTGGAAGATGCTGGATTTTTGCCGGATTAAATGTCTTACGTGAAATAGTCGCAAAAAAGGTAAATATTACCTCATTCGAATTATCGCAAAACTATGTTGCTTTTTATGATAAGTTAGAAAAATGTAATTATACTTTTAATACAGTTATTACTTTAATTGATAAAAAACCAGATGATCGTGAATTAATGTATGTTCTCCAAAATGGCATTGGTGATGGCGGTCAATGGGATATGTTTGCTAATCTTGTTAAGAAATATGGATTATGTCCTAAATCAGCATTTAAAGAAACATATGCATCAAGCCACACAGCTGATATTGATGCTTTATTAAATGCTAATGTTCGTCGCTTTGCTTGCGAAGCTCAAAAACTTCATAAGGCTGGTAAAGATGAAGAAATTGGAGCTTTAAAAGATTCATATAATGCCAAGATTTATGATTTACTTTGTTCAGTTTTTGGTGTTCCACCTACTACATTCCCATTTGAATATGTTGACAAAGATGAAAAATATCATTTAGAAGAAAAATATACTCCTATTTCATTCTTTGAAAAATTTATTGGTGAACAAATTGATGAATATGTTTCAATTATTAATTCGCCAACTGAAGACAAACCATTTGGTAAAACGTATACTATTAAATTCTTAGGAAACGTTGCTGAAGGCAAGATTATTACACACTTAAATCTTGAAATGCCACGTATTAAAGAATTGATTGTAAATACTTTAAAGAATAAAGAATTGGTTTGGTTTGGATCAGATGTTTCATCTTATCGCAATCGTGAATTAGGCGCTTGGGATGATAATTTATTTGATTATCAATCTGCATTTGGCTTAGACATTAAGTTTGAAAAAGAAGATATGCTTAATTATCATCAATCTGTTATGAGCCACGCAATGGTCATTACCGGAGTTAATCTTGTAAAAGGTGTTCCAACAAAATGGAAGATTGAAAACTCTTGGGGTGAGACTGGCGAGAAAGGTTTCTATGTTATGTCGGCTAGTTGGTTTGATCGTTATGTTTATCAAGCAGTTATCAATAAGAAATATCTTAATGAACAAGAACTTGAAGCTCTTAAATTAAAAGCTGTTTTACTCCCACCATGGGATCCAATGGGTACCTTAGCTAAATAATCTATTTAATTTTAAATACATGTCTCCATTTGGGGACATGTTTTTAATTTCTTTAAGCATTAAATTATAGGTTTATAGTTTTTACTATATAATATAAATGTATGGAAACATTTGATGTAATTATTATCGGAGCCGGTCCAGCCGGCATAAGTGCTGGAATATATTTAAAGAGAAGCAATGTTAACAACATTGTGGTCTTTGACAATGCTTCGTCTTCCCTAGATGGCAATTATAAAATTGAAAACTTGTATGCTTTCGAATCTATATCCTCTAAAGAACTTAAAGAAAGAGGTATTGAACAAGCTAAAGCCTTAGGTATTGGTGTTAAGAATGAAAATGTTGTGCACGTTGATTATAATTATGAAACAAGTGAAATTATGGTTACTACAACAGATAATATCTATAAAGCTAAATCTTTAATATTTGCGACTGGTAAAAAACGTATTTCTTTAAAGATCGAAGGTTTAAAAGAATTAGAGGGCAAAGGTGTTTCATATTGTGCAACTTGCGATGGCTTTTTTTATCGCAAGAAAGATGTTGTTGTTATTGGTTCAAAAGACTTTGCTATCAATGAATATAATGTTTTAAAAAATATAGCTCGTAGTGTTACTTTATGCACGAACGGTGAAGTTTTTAATGGTGGCTTCGATTACGAAAATAGAAAAATAATCAAGATTGGTAGAGAAAATGATAAAGTTACCTTAACATTTGAAGATGGCACAATTCTTTATGTAGATGGTGTTTTTATTGCATTAGGTAATGCTTCAAGCAGTGATTTTGCAAAACAACTTGGAATCGAAATGAATGCGAATAATGATATTATTGTTGATAAGAATTGTAAAACCAATTATGAAAATATATATGCTGCTGGAGATTGCACGGGTGGTATTTTACAAATTTCCAAAGCCGAGTATGAAGGAATGATTGCTGGTATGGAAGTTGGAAAATATATTAGGAGGACAAAATAATGAAATATTCATTTAAAGCGCTTGGCATGATGTGCCAAGGATGTGTCAACAACGTTAAGACTCATTTACTTAAAGTCGAAGGAGTAGAAAAAGTCGAAGTTGATTTAGCTAGCAAGAGTGTTACTGTTACTACTAATAAAGAAATTCCTGAAGAAATTTTTAAAAAGACAGTATTAAAAGCTGGATATACTTATTCTAAATAGTAATTATGAATAAATATTCCTTAATTGTTAAAGGAATGCGTTGTGCAGCATGTTCTGGTGCGGTAACATCAACGTTATCATCTATAAATGGAATTGAAAACATTAGCGTTAATCTTTTAACAGGTGTTGTCGAATTTTCTTCTGAAAAAGAACAAAATATTGATGATATTATTGCCAAAATAAATGCTTTAGGTTACGAAGCTCAAATAAATAAAGGCGGATTATCATATCTTGATAATACGAAAGATTTTAATTTGGTTGAAATGATTACAATTGCTATTTTTGGAATATTAGAATTATATTTAGGATTAGCAAATATGCTTATGGAAAACCCTGCAGTTCCAGAATATTTGAACATTCATTCTAATCCTATAGGGTTTGTAACAACTGCCTTTATACTGGCTTTACCAATAATGATTGTTGGATTTAAATTCTTTATTCCAGGTTTAAAGTCTCTCTTTAAATTAAAACCAACAATGGAATCGTTGGTATCTATTGGCTCTTTAATTTCCTTTATATATAGCTTTGTTTGGATGATAATGTCTTTTATTACGCGCAGCAAAACCGAAGAATATGTTATGAACACTATTTTTGATTCTTCAGTTATAGTAATCGTTCTTGTGTATCTTGGGAAATATATAGAAGAATTGAATAATAATAAAGCTAAAAAAGAGATTCGAGATTTAATTCAATTATTACCAACAAATGCGAACGTAATAAGGGATGACAAAATTCTGAGCGTTTGCATTAATGATGTCAAAGTTGGTGAAACTATCATTGTTAAAGAAGGCGAAAGAATACCTGTTGATGGGTATATTTCTAAAGGTGAATGTATAGTTGATAAATCGGCGATTACTGGTGAATCTGAAGGCATTCATTTACATGAAGACGATGAAGTTTTAATGGGTTCGATTGTAACAAATGGATCGATTGAAGTTACTGCAGTAAAACTTACAAAAGAAACGACTGTTAATAATATTTTGTATCTTGTTTCAAAGGCACAAATTTCAAAATCTAAAAAAGCCAAATTAATTGATAAAGTTTCATATTATTTTGTGCCAATTGTCTTGATTATTTCTTTAACTACATTTGTTTTTTGGATTTTTTATAGTCATGATTTTACCTTTACAATGAAAATGTTTATTTCAACTTTGGTTGTAGCTTGTCCATGTTCTATTGGACTTGCGATACCAATGGCCAATGTTAATTTATCAACCACCGCTATTAAAAATGGATTTGTTTATCGTAATACTTCAATTGTTAATGATATTAACAAAATAGATACTTTTGTTTTCGATAAAACTGGCACCCTAACCGATGGAAAATTTAATGTTAATGAAATAAAAATTTTTAATGCTAATGTAGACGTCTATTCTATAATATATTCCATCGAGTCGCGCTCTAACCATCCTATTGGTAAATCGATTGCTTCATATATTGATAAAAGTTTTAAATACCGCAATATTGATACGACAACACAAGTTATTGAAGGTTATGGTATTAAAGCCACTATTGATAAAGATGTTTATTATTTAACCAACAAACGTTATTTAAAGAATAATGATAATCTTGATAATGAATTATTGTATTTATCAAAGAATGATGAAATCCTCGCTTCTATTTCAATTAGTGATAGTTTAACTGCTGGCGCAAAAGAGTTAATTAATGAATTACTTAAGAATGGAAAAAAGGTTTATATGCTAACAGGTGATTCGAAGGAAAAGGCGGCAAAAATTGCCAAAGAATTAGGAATAGTTGACTTTTTGGCCGAAGTTTTCCCAAACGTGAAGTATGACTTTATTAAAAAATTAAAAGATGAAGGGAGACATGTTTGCTATATTGGTGATGGAATTAATGATGCTCCAGCTTTAAGTATTAGCGATGTTTCCATTTCTCCTTATATGAGCAGTGATATAGCAAGTTCTTCAAGTGATGTATATCTTTTAAATAAAAATTTAAAAACAATTCTTAACGTTTTTAAATTATCAAACTTTGGAAGAATAATTATCAATACTAACTTAATTTGGGCCTTTGGATACAATATTGTCGCGATGATTATTGCAACTGGTGTTTTCTTTATTAATTATAATGTTAGACTAGAACCATGGATGAGTGCATTAGCGATGTCCTTATCAAGTTTATGTGTTGTTGGTACTTCTTTACTTATTAAAATATTCAAAAATAAAAATTAATTCAATAATAAAAGGACCGATTAAATCGGTCCTTTTTTAATAATTAAACAAATAATTTAATATGAATTTTCAACACTTGATGCAACTGATTCAGCGGCTTCACGGCAAGCATACACTTCAAGAAATTGATTTGAGTAATCGCCATAAATATCTTTTAATTCAAGTGTAAAATCAAGATTGATATCAATGCCAACGCTGGCAACCATTACAATATGAGCTTTACTTAACATATAATTATCATCATTATCACCACTATAAGTAATGGTGATCTCAAGTTTGGTCATATCGGTATTGTGTGCTAATTCTGCAAAATTAAGCTTAATAAACATAGTCTTTGTCGTTGAATTGTGCGTGAAGTCTTGTAAAACTTGTTCATATTTAGTTGGATTGTTTTTGCCGTTCTCTTCTGATTTAGCAATAGAGTCATCAATCTTACTCGTAATACTACTTGAGAAAGTCATGATATCTTTTGTAACAACATGAATAGGCTTATCATAGGCTAAAACATCTTTTAGTGACATCTTATATTTTGATGTTGTAGAACTTGCGAACAAAACACGATCTGTACGATTAATATAAATAAATCCATCAACATAGAATAAGTCGACATAACGAGGCGAAGAAGCATACGCTCTATCAAATAACGTGAGACCTAGACCCATGACAGCACCAGATACAGTTAAATCCATATTAATTTCAACTTTAGTATTATTGTTATGAATATAAATATTGTATGGAACAGCTATATCAATTCCTAAAATCTTTAAAGTAAATTGACCAGTTACATACCAATAATTATTAGTTGATAATAACCCAGTATTTAATCCTAGATATAATAAAGTTTTAATATCGTTGAGATCATAATATTTATCTTCAGGTGATAATTTCGAATTAAGCATCTCACTGGTATATTCAATTAAAGAAATCTTTCCATTAATATAACCAACGTCTTTAATATATATGTCCTTTACTTCAACATATGTTAAAGCAGTGTCACTATAGCCGATGCTGATACTAATAGGAGCATCTTCTAAACCAAATAAAGACATATTGGTAGAGATATTAAATAATTTAGATGTGCCATCTGCTAATGGTGATGACAACGATTCACATGTAAATTTAAGCTTATCGTTAGTTAAATTAAAAGCAACATTTCTTACTTGCGCAATAAAAGCTGGATTAGTTAATAACGAATTCATTGTTTCAGTTAAAGATTCAATCTTTGGATTGTCTTTATTTGAGATCTTATTAATGAAGTCTTGTAACATTTGGTACATTTCATCAATGCTATTTAACTCAATCTTCGCTTTAGTACTATATTCATCATTTAAACGATCAGCATTATCATAAAGCAAATACAAGGAATTGTTATTTTCCATATTAAACTTTACATAATGTTTAATTTTACTTGTTTCATTAATATTAATATTACCATAGTAATTTTTAGTATTTAAATCAACTTGAGCAGTGGCTTGAATAGAAATATCCTTTGTTTCATCAAAAGAATCTTTGTTTTGTTGCAATGAAAAGTTTAAATTTGCTGCAAATTGTTTTTGATTAATTAATTCAGGAACAATTGTTGCTAAAGATGATAATGAATCAAGTGAACAATAATTGGCTAAATCAAGAGCAGGTAAAGCTTCGTAATCTTTAATATTTAAAGTAAAATCGAAACTATAATCTTTATAGGTTAGACCTTTTGCAGTAATAGCTTCAAGTCCTTTAGTTGAATGGTTTAAGGTGAGAGTAACTAATCCTACATCAAAACCTAAGGCTTTAGTATCAACGGTGACGTAAACACTATCGTTATTCCAATTAATTGAGAAAATATCAGCTATTTTTCCCAAAGAATCGATATTCGCAATGATTTCTTTAACTTTTGGATCATCCAATACTTTATTCATTTGATCCATAGCATAATTATAAAGAGTTTTATTTAATATTTTTTCAACACGAGTAATAATATCATTAACTCCACCTTCAGTTAAATATCCTTGCAAAACGCCATCATTTAAATTGATATATGTTGTTTTGTTTTCATAACGAGCATTAAGATCGATGCCACGATAAGTAGGATTTACTTCATCTTTTAAATTGGCACTAAAACCATATGTATTTGTATTTGCATCTACTGAAATACTACCAGTAGCCGAAATTTCTTTACTAGTTGTTGTATTGACACTAACTTCATAAGAAGCATCAAATGCTTTTTTGTTAACCAAATCCATGATATTTGGAATAATATTTTCAGCAGCATTAAGAAGAGGATCAGCATCTTTATAACCACCAATTTCATCTTGGTTCATTGTAACTTTAAAATCTTCATCAAGCTTGGTTAATTCTTGAACATTAAGACTAATTGAGTACCCATCTAAATAAATGTTCTTTGGAGCAAAAATTGCTTTCGGTTCGTATTTATCATTGCTTGCAAAAACTATGCTTGCAACTTCTCCATCAACATTTTTTAAGAACGGAATCGGCAAATCAAAATGATAATTATATTCATCATGATCTTTATAAGTTTCGCTAACATCAGTTAAACCAGTAAGGATGTTAGATAATTCACTTATATTAATATTACCTAACCCTAATTTGGCAGTGATGTCTCCCATTCCATCCATTGGGATAAGATTCATTACATCTAGAAAGCTTGAGGCTGTAAAGACAAGTTTAGGATTAATACCATCGACATTGACTCCGGCATAAATTTTTTCGCCATCATATGTAAAATTAGCATTTAATAATTCTTTAGCATTTAAGTCTGCTTTGATTGAGCCACCAAAAGTTAAACTCTTTAATCCTAAAGAACCACTAAAATATGCTTCAAGCGTATCATCAGATGTAAATGGGATTTTATATTGGTGAAGAGTGTCGCCAATAAACGAATCTTTATCTGGTTCACGTTGAATCGTGACACGGGCATTTTTAATATCAAAAGATGAAGTTAAATTTTCAGTAAATTTTGTTATAGGTAAAACTACTTTTGTTTTTGTTTCAGCTGGATGAAAAACTGGATAAGTAAAATAAGTTGCTGCAAAGGCAATTGGTGTTATAAGACCAAATACTAAGGTGTATTTTATAAAAGATCTCACTTTACTTCCTCCAAATACTGGTAGTTAAATTGTTCGGATAATGTTGGAATTGAACCTGTTACTTTTTCATCGAAGAAGAAATAGTCCATCAAGTTGCCAACAGTTGGTGCATCTCCGCCATTTGTTTGGGCAGGGAAAACATCGTAAAATTCATGTGTTCGTCTAGAAATCATTTCTAAAGAAGCAGTAGTTTTAAATTCCATCAAGACTTGGTTGTATTGTGGTGGATAAACCATTTTGTTTTCACTATTCATTTGTGTTGCGTAATTGATAATCGCTTTTAACGGATTGAGAATTAGTGTAATCGTGTAGCTTCCATCTGATTCACGTTTAATACCGGTGGTTCCTGTTTCGTTACCTGAATAACTATCTTCAACAGTTACAGCTTGATTATAAATAACCGAATCATTTGAAATTTGATAAACGCAAGGCAAATAAGTAGCACGTCCAAAATACTTTACAATTTCTTCTTGAGTGTAATTAGTATCAGTTCCATTTGCTAAATCAGTACTTAAGTCTGCTCTTTTAAGAATACAGCTTTCATCATAAGAGCCATTAATAGCGATAATGTCGCCACTAGAATTTTGAATAGCATTGACTGAACCACTTTTTGCTCGATAGATAGTAGTGTTGTCACTTGTTTTGGTATTTAGATAGAATCGTGTTCCATTTTTAACAAAACTTGATGAAGCCATACTTTCGACAAAGTATTTATCGCCTTCCTTCATGTATCCAGCAAAAATATTTTGATCAACTCTACCAACTGCACTGTTTTTAGCAACAACTAAACCTTTTGAAATCAGAAAAGCTTTATCATGGTTGGTTGAAACATTATCAAGTGCAATATTAACTAGGTCACTAGCTGTAAGAGATGAACTTGTTAAATCTACATCTGAAATATTTTTTCCTGCTAAGAAAGTATTTAATTTTTCTCTAGTAACTTTAATGTCATCCATAACAGGAGTAACATACTCGTCACCTTCAGCATGACTTGTGTTGAAGATTGATCCAAGAAAGTACCCTAAGAATCCACCTAAAGCGATGGAAAACGCTGTTATTGATGTGAGAACTAAAACCTTTTTAACGTTCATAATAAATCACAATAATATAATTATTGTGTAATCATATTTTATTCTTTTTGCAAAAAGATGTCAAATTGACAAAAAGGCTTACTAGTTTTAATTACTAGTAAGTCTATTTTTAAAACTAGATATCTATCAAATATCGTAGTTTTGCAGCCTTTTTAATATTTAATTCTTCTTTTAATAAGAGTTAAAGAATGAAGGATACAAAGAATTAACATTCCAACATCTGCAAATATTGCCAACCAGAGAGGTATACCATTAGGTAGAACGATAGCCAAAATCATAACTATTACTTTAACTAATATGGCAGCAATTATGTTTGAATATACTATAAAATTATTAATTCGAGATAATTTTTTCAAAAAAGCAATCTTGCTAATGTCATCATCAAGAATAACAATATCACTAGTTTGAATTGCAACATCGCTTCCAATATTTCCCATTGAAATGCCACAAGACGATAAAGCAATGCTCGGTGCATCGTTAATTCCGTCTCCAACAAACATTACGTTCTTTTTTTCATTAAGTAGTGATTTAAGCTTTTCAACCTTTTCTTCTGGTAGTAATTCAGGATAATATTCATTTATACCAAGGTCTTTAGCACAATTTGCAACAGCAAATTTATTATCTCCAGATAAAATTATTTCTTCATTAATTCCGGAAGCATAAATTTGAGCAATCTTTTCCTTAATATCATTCTTCAGCGTATCTTCTAGAAGTATATAGCCTATACAAATGCCGTTAAGCAGTATAACAACATTTGTTGAAGTTAATTTGTCATCAAGACTATGATCTTTTAATATCTTTTTGTTTCCTATCTCATATTTATTGCCTTTGCCATCAAGTGCATAAATTTCCATGCCTGCATTTTCAGTAATATCTAAGTCTAATATTTTAACTTTTTTGCTATCAGCTAAAGCGTTAATTGCATAAGCAATAGGGTGAGTAGAATTTAATTCAAGTGAAGCAGCAATTGAAAGTATTTCATCTTCTGTTTTTCCATTTAATGGAACAACCGCAGAGATTTTTAGTTCGCCTTTTGTCAAAGTACCAGTTTTATCAAAACAAATAACTTTTGATTTATTAATAATATCTAGGTAATTTCCACCTTTAACTAATATTCCTTTTTTACTAGCACGGGCAATGGATAAGACATAAGCCATTGGCACAGAAATGACAATTGCACACGGACAAGCCACAACTAATAAAACACAAGCCTGATATAGCCAATGCATCCAGTTGCCGCTAGCCCAGCCACCAATAATAGCAACAAGGACCGACAAGCAAATTACAATTGGAGTATAAAATGAGGCAAATTTTTTAATGAATTTTTCGCTTTTCGCTTTATTTTCAGTCGCTTGTTGAATTAAATCAATGATTTTATTAATAGTGGAATCTTTAGAATTTTTAATAACTCTTCCAGCACATGCTTGATCTAGATTAATAGAACCAGAATAAACTTGTTCACCTTTTAATTTTTCAACAGGAACCGACTCTCCACTTAACGCTTTTTGATCAAATAATGCTTTCTTATTCATTAATTCGATATCTAACGAAACCTGCTCTCCAGGAAAGAAATAAATGATTTCATCGACGTTTACATCATCGATATCTTTAAAATAGTATTCTCCATTTTCGTTCTTTAACCTTTGTTTATATGATTTTAATTTAGCTAACGAGGCAATTTCTTTTTTTGATTTATCAACCGCATAGTCTTCAAAGCATTCACCTAACATATAAAGAAGATTCACGATTAAACCTTCATAGTAATTATCGACATTATATTCGTTGTTAGCATCTGGAAAACTTCCAACAATAAAGGCACCAAGACTTGCAATAATTATTAAAGTGTTTTCATTAAAAAAATCATGTTCTTTAACCATTCCTTCAATTGCTTCAATAAAAATGTCGTATGTTAATATAACATAAACCACTAAAGTAACCGGTAATACAATAGTTAAACGGTTATCAATAAACCATTGACCATATATTTTGTCTAAGACGAGAAACAAAACAATATATATTCCTGCGAATAGCATTCTCGCATATTTAATTTTCTTTTCCATTACTTTATATCCTCGATAAATAAGTGTTTATAAGCTACTTCTAAGATATCTTTAAC
The DNA here is from genome assembly GCA_036735985.1 of Candidatus Alectryobacillus sp. Taxonomy (GTDB): domain Bacteria; phylum Bacillota_I; class Bacilli_A; order RFN20; family CAG-826; genus Alectryobacillus. Next base: position 16,871 of record DAINNH010000001.1, read on the forward strand.
GTGATTATCGTTTAGAGAATACTTAACATTCCTTCCAATTTTTTCTTGTTTTACTAATTTATTTAAAATTAATAGTTTTATTTGATGAGAAAGATTAGATTTTGAAATGTTAATATTTGAGCAAATTTCACTTGCTGTCATTTCCTTTGTTTCCAGTAAATACAAAAGTTTTAATCTAGTAGGATCTTTAAAGTTAGAAAAAAATAATCCCATAGCTTCAACTTCAGCGTCATCTAATAATAATGTTTTAGACTTCATAAAGACACCTCGTTATAGTTGAATAATTATTCAACCATTAAAGAGTATAGACTTTCATAATTTATTTGTCAATTTATATTAAGAACAATATATAATATTTAATATGAAAAATTTAATTATTTATTATTCAAAAGCTGGTCACACCAAAAGATATGCTGAATTTCTAAAAACTCGTATTAGTGGTGATATTGTAAGTGTTGAAAAGATTAATAAGAAGTTATTATTGCAATACGATAATATCTTTTTTGGATCGTCTATACGAAGGAATAATATTTTAAAGATAAAGAAATTTTTGAAATACTATAAAAAGATTAAAGACAAAAATTTATTTATTTTTGTTAACGGTTTAACGACAATTAATAATGATCCAGAATTAAGAGATACCTTAATAGATATGAATATGCTTTTTGACAAACATATTAGATTGTATATACTGCCTGGTGGCTTTAACTATAATGATATAAGCAAAGTTGAAAAATTTTTATTTAAGATTGCCCTTAAAGCAAGTGAAAAACAGGGCGATTCAAATAACCTTAAATTATTAATGGATCAAGGTATTGACCTTGTTAATCCAGATGCACTGGATAAAATGGTTTCTGTTGTTCATATGTTAGAATCAAATAAAAAATAATTAAATTTTTCGCGCATTAAAAAAATATGCAAAACTTGCATATTTTGGAATCGCACATTAAATTCGACTGCAAAAGTTGATTATTTTGGAGTGTGATTTTTATTAAACTCTTCAAATTTTAACACGGTTTCTTTTGAAATAACGTGTTCGATTAAGCAACAATCATGTTCACTTATTTCTTTAGAAACGCCAATATTTTCCAAAAATTCACGAATTAAAACATGTTTATGGTAAACATCTTTAGCTTGCTTGCGGCCTTTATCAGTTAAAACGATATCCTTATATGGACCTTTAATAATGTAGTTTAAATTAATTAGTTCATTCATTGCTTTATTTACAGCTGGTTTTGAAACATTTAAAAATTTAGCGATACTTACGCTATGAACAATATTGTTGCCTTGGTTGAGGATTAAAATAGCTTCTAAATAATCCTCGATAGATTTTGATAATTTTTTCATATTTTATATAAAGATTATAAAACATTTAAAATAAAATATATAGATAATTAACTAAAGTTAACTTTTTACTTGATTATGTGTGTTAACTCGTTTAACATATATAAGGTTAACCGAGGTTAACTTATAAAACTTATGAGAAAATTGAATGTTGGGGAAAAAGGCCATTTGTCCGACCTCCATCGAGGGCAAAAATGTATTGTTTATGGTTTACACAATCAAAACCTGGCTTTAAGACGTCGTTTATTAGATATGGGAATAACCAAAGGCGTGGAAATTGAAGTTAAAAAAATTGCTCCTTTAGGTGATCCTATTGATATCGAATTGCGTGGTTATGAATTATGTATTCGTAAAGATGATATGAGAAATATTGATATTGAGGTGATTGCGTAATGAGAATTGCTCTTGTTGGGAATCAAAATGCAGGTAAAACCACACTTTTTAACGCTCTTACTGGAGCTAATCAAAAAATTGGAAACTGGCCAGGCGTTACAATCGAACGTAAAGAAGGCTATCTTAAAGGACACAAAGATATTACTGTTGTTGATTTACCAGGGGTTTATTCATTATCACCTTATACATCAGAAGAAGATGTTTCCCGTAAGTTTGTTTTAAATGAAAAAGTTGACCTTATCTTAAATATAATTGATGCAACATCTTTGGAAAGAAGTTTGTATTTAACGACTCAATTATTAGAATTGGATAGTGATGTTTTAATTGCTTTAAACATGGCTGATATTTTAGAAAGCAACGGTATTGAATTGAATATTAAAAACTTAGAAGACACTTTTTCAACAAGTGTCGTTTCAATTTCGGCTCGTACTGGTTTAAATATTGATAAATTAATTAATGTAATAGCTAAAAAGAGTTATTTAAAGAATTCTCATATAAAAATTTATGATCAAAAGATTGAAGACTTAATTAGTAAAATTTCAAATACGGTTTTAGCGAATACTGATGATAATAAAATATTTCGAAGTGTAAAAATAATTGAGAAAGACATCGATTTTAATCAACTCAGCAACGAAGAGACTACTGAGGAAATTGATACTATTGAACAAGAATATGAAATGGATAGTGAGCAACTTATTGCTTCTCAACGTTATGATTTTATAACCAAGGAGAAGAGCAAATTTCTTATTATTCATCCGTATAAAGAATCGATTACTGATAAACTTGATCGAGTATTCTTAAATAAATATGCCGCTATTCCACTATTTTTGGTAATAATTGGATTTGTTTATTTCTTATCAGTTGGATTGGTTGGGCAATTAACAAGTGGTTTAATTACAGCAGCTTTTGATGGCAGCAAAACTCTAGAATTGTTTGGAAACGAAATTCCTTTTGCTGTTGAAGGTTTAAAGCCTATTTTGGAAAGTTCTTTATCAGCCTGGGGAGCACATCAATGGGCTATATCGATGCTAAATGATGGTATTATTACAGGAATCGCTGCCGTTCTTAACTTTTTGCCACAAATTGTAATGTTATTTTTCTGTTTAACCATTCTCGAAGCAACAGGTTATATGTCGCGTATTGCCTTCTTCCTTGATCGTGTTTTTCATAAGATTGGTCTTTCCGGAAAATCTTTAATTCCGTTTATTGTTGGCAGTGGTTGTTCTGTTCCAGGCATAATGTCTTCACGTATTGTTGAAGATGAGGACGAACGCCATTTGACAATTTTATTAACTCCATTTATTCCATGTTCTGCTAAACTTCCTATTATTTCTTTAATTACAGGTGTGTTTTTTGGAAAATATGCATGGATTGCTGCCTTCGGAATCTACGTTATGGCAGTAGGTCTTATTATGTTATCAGGCTATATTTTAAAGAAATTTAAATACAAAGGTCATCAATCTACTTTTGTTAGTGAACTGCCACAATATAAACTTCCAAATATGAAATATGTTGGAAGAGATGTTTACGATAAAACTTATTCTTTTATTAAAAGAGCCGGAACTGTTATCTTATTATGTTCATTTGTAGTTTGGCTTTTTGCTAGTTTTACATGGGATTTCCGCTATGTTGATGGAGTTAATGTATTGTTAGATCAATCAATTTTAGCAGGGATTGGCAACGCTTTTGGTTGGGTATTCTATATTATGCTTGGTGGGCATTATTCATGGGGAGCCTCCGTAAGTGCCATCCAAGGAATTGTTGCAAAGGAACAAGTTATTAGTTCGTTAAGTGTTATTTCAAGTTTAAACGGTTATAGTGGGCCTATCTTTTCAAGTCCAGCCTTTGCCTTTATGAATGGTTGGAGTGCCTTCGCTTATATGGTCTTTAACTTATTCTGTTCACCATGCATTGGTGCTATCTCGGCTATGAAGAAAGAATATGGTAGTTTAAAATACGCACTACTAGGTATAGCTTTTCAAACATCAGTCGCTTGGTTTTTAGCTACTCTAATTGGTGGAATAGGTTGGGCTATTACCAGTATATAAAGGAGAATAGTAATTTATGAATTATCAAGATATTATTATCTTAGTTATTGTTCTATTAGTCGTTATTGGCGTTATTTTATACTTACTTATTCCTGCAATTGTGCATCGAGGAGAACCTCATCAATGCAAAAATTGCCCAGTTAATACTCCACGTAAAGCCAAGCGACTAGTTAAGGATTACAAAGCTGTTAAAAATAGTGAAGAAAATAAATAATACATCTATATTTTGCTTTATAATAAGACTATAATATTTAATGTAAAAAGCAAAACTAAAGGGTCTTCTTTTAAAAAGATTGCCAGTTGCCTTCAGGGTAACTGGCTTTTATTTATAGGAGGAAACATCACTTATGATTTCACGCAAAATGAAATTTGTAACACTTTCAATCTTTGAATTGATGGTTTTGGTGGCTTTGTTTTCTTCAACGATAGCGTGGTTTTCAGCAAATAAAAATGAGCAGATTTCTGCTGGAACAATTAGTGCAAGTGGCGAATTCTCCTTTATTTTAAAAGCTTATAAAGGTAACTATAAAAATAATAATATAAATTCAACACTTCAAGGCTATACTTCTATTGATGAAGGAGCGGATGCTCGTAGCTTAACAAGCTATGGTAATGATTTTGTAAGTGTTGATGAAGCTGATTATGCTAGCGCTTTAGCTTTTAATAAATCCTTTCCAGGTTTACGTTACACTTATGCTTTAGAAATTAATAATGATTCAAGTTCATTAAAGAATGTAAATGTCGCCTTAACTAGTTTTTATAATTTATACGATGGAACGAGTACAGTTGTTAATAACAACTATATTTTAGATGGTTCTAGTGTTGAACATCGTATTGGTTTAGCTGATGCTATTAATATTTACTCTTTAACACTCGATCCAGCTAACTTAACAGAAGGGACAACTTTAACATCCTTAAGTCAGGGCTTTATTAACGAAAGTAGTGCGAATCTCACAGATAAATTTAATTTTTCGTGTGTTAACGAAACGGTTACCCCAACTTATGAAGATGGTTATCGTCGCAATTCTTATTCATATGAAGACAACCCGTTTATGATTGCTGAAGCTAGCGGCATTCCTTCAACAACAGCTAATACTCGCATTGTTTTATTCACCGTTGAATTCTCGAATAATATTTCGACCTATTTTAAATTCTCAAATACAGTTGATACTAAAAATTATTACGTTAAAGATACAACCGATACTGATATAACTGTTAACAATTCGAATGTCTATTTTGACAATAGTTTTAAGATTTCGAAATTAAGAATATATAAAGACAGTTAATTATTGATATAATAATTAAAAGGACGTTTTAAGTATGAATGAAAAGAAGTATAAATTTCGTAAAATATGTCGTGTCGCTATAATTTCTTGTTTAGCTTTAGGAATCGCATCCTTTGTAGCTTCCTACGTTTTATTTTTCTTACATTTTGAGTTATATGGTTTTTTATTAGATAGCATTGTGTTCTTAGCATTGCTTGGGGCTTTTTTCATTTATTTTTATTATCTTGTTAAAGAAGATAAAATTCTTTTAGACTATACAGTTGATGTCCGTAAACAAATTAAAGATTTTTATGATCGAAAGATAACATTTAATGGTCATATTACTGAAGTGAAATGCCTAGACGAATTATCTACGGATTTAAATGAATGCTTTAAATCATATGCTCGTTATAATATTTCTTTAAATCCAGAAGCTTATACTTATGATGCTTCTCGTTATATTAAGTTAAAGAGAATAATTGCGAAAGATGATTTTTTCCGTTTACTTCCGATTGAAGTCGAACGTAACGATTCTTACCGTTTTGCTTGTTTATATATTAAGGTTTGTGGTGGAAATAATACTTTAGACACAATGGAAATACTTCATCAAAGGATTAATGATGTCTTTGGAGATGTGTTGATTGGTAAATTTGATGATACTTCATTATTGGTTTTAATTTATAATGTCGATTCAATCCCATTATTAACGTTAAGTATTAATGAATTACTCCGTTCATTCCATGAATTAGTGGTTCATAAAGATGACGATGTTTCTTATGTTAATTATTGCCGTGTGGGTGTATCAATTTATCCATCATCTTCCATTCAAAACATGATTAGCGATTCACTTTTAGCTTTTAAAAACTTATCTAATGACCAAGATGTAAATTATTATATTCCAGATGATATGACCTTAAATAATCGCTTCTTACGTACCGATACTAATAAATCTAAAACTTATGGAGAATTATTATTTAGTTTTGAAGATCAATTAGCAAATTCTAAGACTTATCAAGACCGTGTTATTACTGTTAAAAATTTTTTAAAAACCTTTGCCAATATGTATGGTTTTTCGTGTGCTGGTATTGTTCTTTATGATAAAGATAATAAAATTTATAAACCTGGAATTGAATATAAATATAATGAAAATGTCGATGGATTTAATGATTTAAGTGCTCGTCCAAATGAAGAATTAGATGAAATATATAATTTAACATTAGAAGATCATTCTTTCTATGGTACTTCAAGCAAAGATGTTCCGTTCCGTTTAAAGCCGTTATTTAAACGTATGAATATTGTTTCTTTCTTCTTCTTTAAAGCGATGTTCTTATCAAATAAGGTTGGTCTTTTATATTTCTATAGTGAAAAAGAAAAGCCGGCTATTACATTTAGTGAATTTTCAATGATTTTTACATTTGCGTTTTTCTTTCGAGCCTCGTTCTTCTCAATTATTGATAATCAAGAAAGATATTTCTTGGCTTCTTCGATGAATTCGATTCTCGAACGAGAGAATAAGTATCTATATTGTGTTGATAAAAATACTTATCGTCTATCATATTTATCCAATAACTTAATGAGTGCGTTCCCAAAAGCCCATATCGGAGATCTTTGTTATAAAGTTTTGCGTAGTGCACATGATAAACCATGTTCACACTGCCCTCTTCTTTTTGGAGCTGATGTGCGTGTTATTGAATCGCTTGGTATTGATCCTTATAAAGTAAGTGTTTTATCTTATTTGGGTATTAATGAGAACGAATCAACTATTATCATTGAATCAAGTGGTGATTTAGAGGCCATTAGCAATAGCGGCAGTTTGATGGATCCGCTTTTCCGTATTCCAAATAGTGATGGCTTCCAGAACTCGTTCTCGAAAGCTTTAAAAGCTGGCTCACCAGGCTATTTAGTGTTCTTTAGATTATTACATTTAAACGAAATCTTAATAACGACAAAAAAAGAATCATTAATTGGTGTATTAAGTATTTTATTAAAGAGACTATCCAAAACTGGTAAGAACCAATATTTGTATGAATATGATCTAGAAGACTATACTTTTGCCTTTGTTTTAAAGGGTTTTAACATGGTAAAAACCATCGACTTTATTGAAGATGCGGCAGCATCTTTATGTCAAGGTGTTGTTTTTGATGGTAAAGAAATTAAACTCAACTTTAATTTCATTACTATTCCTTATCCAACAGGTATTGCTTCAACTTATGAACTTGGTAAAATCATTACTGATTCTTATAAGAAATTAAATGGAAATGGTGATAATTTATTACAGGTTGTAGGTGAAAGTACGTTTAGAAGTTCAATTCGCGAAAATTACATTCTCGATCTCTTTAAAGAAGCCAATAAAACAGGCACAATTGGTTACAATGTTCAACCAATTATGAATAAAGGCGGTCAAGTTGAAGGGGCCGAAACATTTGTTCGTTTAAGTGATAAATTGCGTGGACCGATTGCTCCTATGGAATTCGTTCCAATTGCAGCCAATAACCACTTAATGTTTGATTGTGAAATGTCGTTATTTAATACAATTGGTGATCTTTATACCAATCACTCGCAGGATATCTTTAAAGCTTCGGGTTTAAAATATATCGACATCAATATCTCAAGCGACTCAATACTTAATCCTAAATTCTTAGATACGTGTAAATTAATAGTGAAACGTTATCAATTTGAAAAAGGCTTTATTCGCTTTGAAATTCGTCTTGATGTCTTAGTAAAGAATTTAAACTTAGATGATGTTAAGGCTTTAAAAGAAGAACTTAATAAAATCGGTATCGAACTTGTTATTGATAACGTTAATAGTGAAGCGATTCTTGAATCTATCGCTAAATGTGGTATTAACAAGGTAAAGATTGATCGTTCAATTACAAAAGATGTCTTAAGTGCAGATTATAATGATGTAACTGAATATGCTCGTATTTCGTCTTATTGCTTCCGTAATGGCTTTGAAGTAGTAGCTGAAGGTATCGAATCAAAAGAGGTCTTAGATGCTTGTCGGGCTTATGAAACTACCTCATTCCAAGGTTACTATTTTGCTAAACCAATGGAAGGTCAACGTTTCATCGAATTCCTAAACTACGGCAAATAAAAATAAGCTCTAAAATTAAAAATAACCACGTTTTGCATGGTTATTTTTATTTTGAATAAATTACTTCAATAATTATTTATCTCTTAAAATTATGGTTTTTTGTTTTAAATAGACATACTTTTTTAAAAAATACTGCTAATAAAAAACCTCATGCAAGCATGAGGTTTAGTTTTAATTTAATAGCAATTAGGCTACTTCAATACCAATTAGATTAAGAACGAACTTATATTGACCATCAAGTGCTTTTTCGATTGTGCATTCTGAATCATTTCCTTCAAGCCAAGTTGTGACAGTTAAGTTAATGGATGAACCATGGGTGATTGTTCCAAGTTTATCATTAGCAGAACCTTCGTTTGATTCGGTTGTGGTAAATGATGAGTTCCATGTATAAGCATTAGAAGTAAATGCGGCAATTCCAGAATAAATCTTATCACTAAATGTTGAAACTGGAATAGTGGTAGCGGATTCGGCATGATAGAAATTAGTTGCTGCATTATTTGTAGCATCATCCATTCGACCGTAGACACGACCAACATCACCAGTATGAGCACCGATAACACTTACACGAGCGGCTTTTGAAGCACCGACATCAATAGCGGTGGCAGCGTTATTAGGAGCGATATCGCATGACGATCCTAAATATAAATTAATATCTCTTATTGTTGAGTTATTAGCAACATTTAATACAAATGTAAACCAATTACCTTTCATTGGAGAAATAGTTTTGACTTTAGCATTTGAACCATCTGAGGTATAGTTGTAGGCTTTGTAGAAAGTTCCATTACCATATCCAGAAATATCTGTTATTTTTTCATAATCGGTTTTTGGAGTAACGGTTTGGGTTAGGGAATCAAACGTCGCAACATCAGTCGAAACTAATGTTACATCGATTGGGCCTTCACTTGAAACGGCTCCAAATGTCCCAGCTGAGATTGTTGCAGATTTTTGTGCGACAAACCAAGCATAGGAAGATGTACCTAACGCTACTCCTGCGGCTGCTACAATAGTAGCAGCAGCAAGTAATAGTTGTTTTCTTTTCATTTTTATCAGTTATTAAGCAGCAATATTACCAATAAATTGTAAATTGGCTTGGAAGTTATCTTTTAAAATGTCGGAAGTTGCTGTACTGCCAGTTAATGTGCATTCAGCATCCATACCTTCAATCCAAATAACAACGTTTACTGTACCTTTTTTTGAACCACCAATTGTGCAAAGTTTATCTTCTGCTACAGGATCAGCATTAGTTGTTGTAGTAAATGAATCTTTCCAAGTAGTAATACCACTAAATACACTTGCAGTAGCAGCTAAATCAGCAAGTAAAGTTTGAGTTGTTTTAGCTTCAGTACAATAAGTAGTTGCTTTATTGGCTGCTGAATCTCCACTTGCACCGAATACGAAACTGGCAGCATTTGTTACATCATCACCAGAAGCACTAATCTTAACACGAGCTGCTTTATATAATGTACCTTTTGCGTCGGTAACTGTAACGTTCGCAACATCTGTAGTACTTCCTAAATAAATATCCATAGCACTTGAAGCTTTGTTTTCAATTTCGAGATTGAAATTAGCCCACATACCCTTGCCATCAGAAGGATCGTTAACTAATTTAGATTTAGCTTTTGTTGCATCAGCAGTAAAAGAATATGCTTTATAGAAAGCAGTAACATTGCCTAAACCACTAACATCAGTTAATTTAGCATAACCTTCTTGTCCAGTAGCAGGAGCAACATTTGTTCCTGTCATTGTCCAAGCAGCAGTTGATTGTGGTTGTGTGGCAGAAACAGTAACAGCGATAGAACCTTCAGTAGTAACGGCACTAAAAACGCCAGCAGAGATTGAAGCTGATTTAGCAGCGACAAACCAAGCGAATGATGATGTACCAACGGCAGCGCCAGTGGCAGCGAGTAAAGCTACAGCAGTAGCCATTAATTTTGTTTTTGTTTTCATAAAATAAAAAATCCTCCATGTTTGAAATTTTATTTTTCAATTACATAGTTACGGATTCTAATGGTTTTTATTTATAACGTAACCCATATAATATGGGCACATATTTACGATTTTGGTTCTTGTGGGCACAATAACCACATCTATAAATACACCTTAATTTAAACATAGCATTTTCATAAATGCAACATTTTTTTAAAAAAATTGTACAAAAAAATTCCAATTTTATAGATTTATGTTGTATTTATCGAAACAAATCAATAAAATAAAGATACGTATAAGGAAAAATTATGAAGCCAGAAACAAAGAAAAAGATTATTATAGGTGTTGGAATTTTTGAAGCCTTAGTAGTCGTAACATTATTTATTATTTCAATTATAGCCTTAGCTACTATGGAAGATAAAGACTTTGGTAGTGGATTTATTAAGGATCTCCAACGTAATCCAAATATGTTTATGTGGATTATCGTCGTACCTCTTATTATTATCTTTGTCGTAGATGGATTATATCTTCTCTATATTTATTTAATTGCGCGCAAGGCAGATGAAAAAGCTAAAGCTGTTACAAGTAACCTTTCAGAAGAAGATAAAGCCAAATTATTAGCTGAAGTTAAAGCTGAATTGATGAAAGAAGAAGCTGAGAAAAATTCAAAGCCAGAAGAAAAGAAGTAATTTCGTTCTTTAATAATAAACATATGGTTACAGGCCCTAAAAAGGGCCTTTATTATTTATAATAATAATGTTTTGCGTTTGTTTTGTGTGATTTTTTTAGAAATTATTGACAATTAAAAAACTTTATGCAAAAATATTATCGTCAAAAGCAAAACTAGTGAAAATTAGTGACGCAAAACTATAGGGCCTTCTAATGAGTTTGATGGTAGCCAGTTGCCGCAGGAATGAGAAGTTGTGTAATCTCGTTGGGCAACTAGATAGCATCAAACTTTTTATTTCTACAATTATCGATTAATAAATATCGGTGTTTTGACAAAGATCTATTTATGTAAATTCTAATGGTAAGCAATCTGTATAGATACTTGATCAATGAATAAACACACGGCGAATTTATTAATAGTTGGGCGTAATATTTAGTGATATTACTAAGATTTTTGTTTGTAGAAGATTTATGGGAGAATAGCTAATGGAAGCTTATACAAAAAAGTACATCATCAAAAAAAGACTTCGTTTAGCAGCTGCAATCTGCAGTGTTATCTGTCTAATTTTTGTTGGTACTTATACTGCCATTTCTTTTATAGGCCAAAAGCTTGGAAATTACACTATTACAGCAAAAGGCGATAAACGAGAGATTTCGATGTCGGTAGATAAAGCATTTACTAGTCCGACCACCTTCTTAAAAGCTAATTCGTTGTCTTCTTTGTACTTAATATATGCTGATGATTTACCAGTTGTGAATGAAATTGATAATTCCACTCTTAGCGGTGATCATAGCGGTAGTCGTACGAAGTTAGATGATAATGGTAATGTTACCAAAGTTGAAGATTTGTATTTTGCATATACTTTTTATGTGAAAAATATCGGATCGGCAGCTGTTAACGTTGCAAACTTGTTAAAACTAGAAGAAGTTAAACGCCCTTCCAATGTGGCGACTTCAATTTTAGAGTATGTTCGTATTCGTACTTTTAAAAATTTAGTTGTTGATGGTAAAGAGGATACTCATTCCGTCAATACTTATGCTAAACGTACTAATAAGACTACGACTGAAAATCAAGGCAAAGAATTAATTTGTGACTCAACGGGTTATGGATTAACCGAGCCTTCTCAAGAAGTTAATCGTGGATATGCAACAGAGTTTTATAGTGATGATTATGTTTATAACACCACAAAAACTCCTACAGAAATGGCTATAAATTCTATTTATCGTTATACCGTTATAATGTGGCTTGAAGGATCTGATCCGGATGCCATTGGAGTTGAACCGGAGGGTTCGGCTCTAAGATTTACTCTTACTCTTGAGGCTTTGTAATTTTAAATATTACTAAGCTCCTATATATAAGGAAAAAAATATGAAAAATAAAAAAAGTTTGCTTGCAGCGATTGCAGTCTTTGGTGCAAGTGCAACATTACTTGCTACTGGTACTTATGCCTGGTATCAGTTTTCACAAACAGCAAGTGTTCGTTTTGATGGCACAGCTTTAAAAGCTGGTAATCATATGCAACTTGGTTTTTATTCAAAAAATAAATTAACAGGATTTGCTGCTTATGGTTTAACTGAACAAGCACTTACTTATACAAGTGGTTCTAATACTGTTGCTGGCGGATATGCTTACTGGACAAGTAATGAACCTGACCAAGATGTTTTAAATTATGTTATGGGTCAACAAGGTTTTACAACTAATGTTTTAACTCCTGTTACCACAACTGAATTTAACGCTGATATGTCGAGTACAGATTATGGTTTCCGTGGTGCGTTTTCAAATGTAGGTTCAACAACCTATTCAACTGCCAAGAAAACTGATTATGTCGAATTTACCCTCGTTATGAGATTAATTGATAACGATGGTAAGAATTTAACTACCGAATCATTAAATGGTGGAGTCACAGAAACTGTCGGTGTTTCTAAAAACATTTATTTAAATGGTTTTAGTGCAGAAGCTGAAGATAAGACCTATACATTTAAGCAAAACGGAGTTAATAAAACTGCCACTGTTAATGTTGGCAAGGCTATGAGATTTGGTTTTAAATCTTATACTTTAGCTAATTTATACAATGACAATGCTCCTACTAAACTTGATATCATTGATCCAAGTTTAACTGGTCAAGCTGATTTTGCTGCTGTTAAGAAACAAGATATTTCTGGTGTCATCGATTTAAATGGCGATGGCGTTTGGGATTATAAACGTAATCCTAATACCGCTGCTGTTGCTCTAGATGGTACTCCTACCGCTATTCCAAATGGCGAGATGGAATATTATTATGGTGATTCTTTACATAATGGTGTCGCTTTAACAAAAGACAATTATGGTAAGAAGACAACTACTGGTATTTATGGTGGCGAATTTGATCCAATTGCTAATCCATTTGATGGAGGCGAGACCTGCAAAAGTACTTATCCATTCGTACTTGGTACTAGTGTGAATCAATATTACGAATATCGTAGCCTTGATCGTTACTACCTTAGCAATAAGGCAAACAGTGATGAATCAAAAAAATCGACACCAATAGCCGTAACAGACGCTGATTCATCATTAGCTTTTGTTAAATGTAATCTCTGGATTGAAGGTTGGGATTCAGACTGCGTTAATGGTATCTCTGAATTAAAGTATTCCGCAACAATTGATTTTGCTGCTGATGAACTTAATTAATTGAGAAGTTAAAAACTGTCCTAACTTAATCAACAAAATTGAAAGTCTACTCTTCACGGGTAGACTTTCAAACAATTTAAGGAAGGAAAGTTTAAGACAAAAATTGAAACATATGTGAGTGGAGGTGGAAAAATGAATGAATTATTTAAGAATAAGAAATTCCTTTTAGCCATATTCACTTTTATTTTGGCTTCAATTTCGCTGATATCGACAACGTATGCCTGGTTTTCAATTTCGGATACGTTACGTGTTACTAATATTGAAATTGGGACTCGTGATCCTTCCAAATTTGAAATTGGATTACGCAATAACTCTACGGATTCTGTAGATTTTTATCAAAATATCTCGCAAAGTGATCTTATTAGCCATAATCAATATAGTGATAACCCAGTTCTTTATGGGGTTTCAAGCATGTATGAAAGTTCATGGCTAAATAACACAACGGATCTCACTTCAACAACACTTCTTCCAACATTTAGAAGTCTTTCAGCAACTAATGTTAAAGAAGGGATGGTTGCTTCTACAGGTTATTATTCTCTTGAACTATACTTTTACGCCAATGCTGATATGTATATTTTCTTGTCAGATACGACTAGTGTAAAAGCTGATAGTGAAAAAAATGCGCAAACGGCTGCGAAAAACAGTCTTGATGTTAATGACTTGAATAAAATCGAGAACTCTTTACGCTTATCATTTTTAACCCCAGAACGCTATGTTAAATACGAACCAAATGTATTAACATCTACCAAGACGAAATTAGCTAATCGCCTTGATGTTATTAAGGATGGTTATTATGATGTTAAGAATAATAATGAAACGGTTTATGGTGAATATAGTAATGATGATAAAATAGTGTATTCCGAGGACGCTAGAGTTAAGGCTTTAACGGGAACTGCTAATGCCTTTAATGCTCTTTCAAGAGATAACGTTAATTGCTTCGATATGGAAAAATCAATCGCGAACGGCTTAGATATTGCTACTGAAAGCACCTATACTTTAGGTGAATTATCAGATCAAAGCGATATCAAACATTCTCTTTTTACATTAAGCGCCTATCATAAAACTAGAGTAGTTGTTACTATCTATGATGAAGGTTGGGATATAGACCATACCGAGTTAATATCTTCGAGCGCTTTTAACATTAACCTAGTATTTAGTGCAAAATTGAAGCGTTAAAGATATAATTATATGTATGGAAACTGGAAACGAACCACAAAAAAACGAAGATACTTCTTTAGTTAGTACTAAAGAAAAAAATAAAACAGTAAAGAAAACATTTAAAATTATAGGCGACGTTTTCTTAGTTTTGTTTATTTTATTTGGGATTTATATTACAGTCACTTCCCTAGTTGCAAAATCTAATGGTGGTGTTTCTAATTTATTTGGAAATGCACCAATGAGCGTTCAAAGTGATTCCATGAAAGGAACATTTGAAAAAGGCGATTTGATTTTTGTTAAACTTTTAAGTTTTGATAACGATCATAATCCAAGTGAAACTTTAGAAGAAGGTAAATCTATTGTTACTTTCAAATATACTTTACAAGATACTAATGGAAATAACGTCCAGACTTTCTTAACACACCAATATGTGAAAAGAACGTTATATGGTTCACGTTATTTATATGAATTTAAAGGGACATACGCACCAAATGGTGAGACGATTGATTCACAAATTGTTGAAGAAAAGGCCATTGTGGGTGTATATACCGGAACTAAGTGGTCAGGTTTTGGAAAAGTTACAGATTTTTTAACTTCTTCAACTGGCTATCTCGTCATCTTTGTAGTTCCTGCCGCCATTCTATTCTTCTATGCTTTATATCGTTTAATCATAACGATTATCCGTGTAAATAAACAAAACCTTACTGAAAAAGATGCTGCTTATTACATGGAGCAAAAAGAAAAAATGCGTGATGAAATTCTAAAAGAACTCGAAGAAGAAAAGAAAGGAGAATCAAAACATGAATGATTATTTTCAATATTTTAATAAAATGGTAGTTGGGTTTTTCCAACATTTGGGAGAATTCTTCTATAATTTAATTGTTTACCCATGGACTCAAATTGGAGATGATTTCCAGGAATATCATGATTTTTATAATCAATATGCCACCAATTTTGGAGTTGCTGGTTGGTTTTTCTTTGTGTTCTTCCTCATTGTCTTAATTTTCTTAATTGCTTGCATATGTTACGGACTTTATCTTTTATTTGCTCGTTTTGGTAAATTTTACCGTTCTGAACTTGATAAAGATGAACTTCGTCGCCAAATTGAAAAGTTAAATTACGCTTTATATTTAGCCACAAACGAAAAGAATCGTATTCTCAACTTAAAAGTGGAATCAATGGGAATTGATGCCAAAGATTATAAAGCTGAAGGTGGCGAAGAAACTGTTAGCGCCGAAGATTCGAGCGTTCGTTTTCCAAAACTTGTTGCTGTTGATAAAGCTTATGAAAACAAAGATACAAAAGTTGTTATGCCTGAATCAGCTCTTGTGAGCCTGGAAGAATTATGTATCCGTTTCCGCAACTTTGCTTGTTCTCAATTATCTCTTTATTATGAATTAGGGACAATTAGAGCTTTATTTGCAGGTATGTCGACCTCAAAGGTTATTATTCTTGAAGGTATATCTGGTACCGGTAAAACTTCTTTACCATATTGTTTAGGAAGATTTTTCCAGAATTATGCTAAGATTTGTTCAGTTCAACCTTCATGGAGAGATCGTAGTGAACTTTTAGGTTATTATAATGAATTCACCAAAAAGTTTACTGAAACTGATTTCTTAAAAGCTATTTATGAATCAACTTATCGTGAAGATGTAAATATTATTGTTCTCGATGAAATGAACCTCGCTCGTATTGAATACTATTTTGCTGAATTCTTATCCATTATGGAAATGCCAAATGTCGACGAATGGAATATTGAACTTGTGGCCTCGCCTCAAAGTGATGATCCAAAACATTTAAAAGAAGGCAAATTACTTATTCCACAAAATTGCTGGTTTGTAGGCACTGCTAATAACGATGACTCTACCTTCACAATTACTGATAAGGTTTACGATCGTGCTATTTCAATTTTCTTTTCTGATAAAGGTCGTGCTTTTGATGCAGAATTTACTGAATCAATGCCAATATCTTATGAATATTTGAATAAATTATTTACAGAAGCTCGTTCAAATTATCCATTATCAGCGCAAACCCTTGATAAATTTAAGAAACTTGATGACTTTGTTATCGATAAATTTAGATTAGCTTTTGGTAACCGTATTATGAAACAACTCGTTAACTTTGTACCTGTTTATGTTGCTACTGGTGCTAGTGAATACGATGGTGTTGATTACATTTTCGCTACCAAGATTTTAAAGAAATTTGAGTCTTTAAATATTGCTTTCTTACGAGATGAACTTAATGCACTTGATGCTTACTTAACAAAATTATTTGGTAAAAATGAATTTAAATTATCACGTACAAGTATTCAAAATCTTTTAAAGATGGCTGGTTAATTTTTTAGAAATATATGGGAAAAACAAACGCAAATAAAGATCCACGATATAGTCTTAAACGAACTCAAAAGAAGGTCGTTTCAAGATTCAATACCCTCTCAAAAAATGATGAGGGCTTTATTGCGTTAATAAATGGACTTAAAAAGAGCAATAAAGTAGCTTTTGTTCAAGTCGGAAGACGTGAAAATAAACAATACGATGAATCTTGGATTAAATCTATTGAATCTGCTTGTGCAGCCATGGATGTTATTGTGAAGAATCCAAGTCGTTTTATTAAGGAAGTTCGCCAAGTTGTGCCTATTGCAAAAGCAAAAAAGATTAACAACGAATCTCTAGTTCACTTGTCTTCACATACACAATTTATTCGTAGTGTGGATGAACATGGCAATGTTACTCCTGAAAAAATTCTTTCCCTTTTTGGTGAAGATGATTTTGCAATTTATGAAAATAGATTTATTTATACTTTAATTAAGAAACTTGTTCTTTTTATTGAAAAACGTTATTCCTACATTATGAAATACGTTGAGACAAAAAATAGCGATACTTTAGTTAGTAAAGCCACCCTAAAATATAAAGGTTTTACATATGATATTGAAACGAAAGCATCTATTTCTTATGATAACTTTGACCAAATTGAAGAGCGAAAAGCTGAATATTATAAAGAGCGTATTGCCAATATTCGTAAACGTGTTAATTATTATTTATCTTGTGATTTTGTTAATAAATTAGGCAGTGATATTAAACCTGTTAAATCTCCAATTATGAAGACTAATTTGTTAATGAAAAATCCATATTATCGTGCTTGTTATAATTGCTGGCGTTTTATTGATACCTATGATAAATTAGGTGTTAAATTCACAGTTAAAAAGAGCAAACATCAAATTGATGATAAATATTTAAATTCTTTATATGCGCTTACAGTCACTAATATGATGGCGTTACAAGATAACGAAATACCAGATATTAGTTTTACAAGTCCTTCTGCCAAACGCAAAGTTTATATTCCACGTACTCGTCCAATTGGTGATGAATATGTTTTCGATGATACTAAATTTAAAGGAATGCTTGAAGATAAAATTGTCGTTTATGCCGATCGTGATTCACTTGATCTCGATTCACGACAAGCTGAACTTGATGATTTAAAGGCCAAAGAAGAACGTGAAAAACTTGAAAAAGAAGAACGTGATCGTTTAGCTAAACTTCAAGAACTTGAAAGAAAACGTTTAGCTGAAATTGCAGAAAAAGAACGTTTAAAACAAAAGAAAGAAGAAGAACGTTTAGCAAAACTTGAAAAAGAGCGCAAGAAGAGAGCAGAACTCGAAGCTAAACGTCTTGAAGAAAAACGTAAACGTGATGAAATTTTACGTCGCAAGAAAGAACTTGATTTATTAGCTAAAACACGTGCTGAAGTTAAACGTCAAGCTACTTTAGCCAAGAATAAAGAACTTGAAAATATGAAAGCTGAAACAAAAGCTCCGGAAGCAATTCCTGAACCAGTGGTTAGCGTGACTCCTGTTAATGAAAACGAAGATGCAGAAAATATCGAAGTTGTTGAAATTAAAGAGTCAACTGATGGAAAGAAAGAGTAGGTTTATTTATGGAAGAAAAGAACAACAATAATTTATTAAATAACGAAAACGTTGATGCAAATGAAACCATAGATCACAAAAAAACTTGCCAAACTTCACAAAATGATAAAGTTGAATCTAATAATACGATTTCAAATACTGAAAAGACTAAAGACGAAAATTCTAAAAACACTAATGAGACTATTAGTGGTGAAAAAGTCGACGAATCTCAATTAAAAGATACAAAAGAAGTTGAAAAAGATTCTTCAAAAAAGAAAAAAAGAACTCCTTATCAAATTTTTAAGCTTGTAATGGAATGGGTTGTTGGAGTCTTTATTGGTATAGTGTTTGTTTTTGAAATTGTAGCTCTTTCGACATCAGGTAGTAATAATGGAGTTCCAAATTTAGCGGGATTCTCATTTATGAATGTTTTAACTGATTCCATGGTTCCTACCTTACCAGTTAATACCGGAATTGTTACTAAGAAAGTTCCTTTAACTGAATTAAAGGGCAGTTCTGGTAAAGATAATGAAGGTAATTGGATCATTGATGGTGACATTATTTCTTTTAAAGGTGTGATAACTTTAAGCGGTAAATCCTATAATGCTGTGATTACTCACCGTATTATGGAAATAGATAAAGATACAAGTGGTAACGTTACTTTAATTCATTGTATGGGCGATAATGTTCATGCTCAAACCTGTCCAAGTGGTGGCTGTACTTATGAAACGTATCAAAATAAAGTAAAGCCTGAAGAATACATTGGTAAAGTCATTTATAATAGCGATACGTTAGGTGGATTTATTCGTGCAACTCAAAGTGCCTGGTTCTTCTGGGTAGTGGTTGGTTGTCCGCTTGCTGTTTTGTTTATCTTATCAATTTTTGATGTTATAAAAGCGGCAAAAATGAAAGAAATACCAGATTATCTTAAAGATAAGCCATCTGAAAATGTAATTGACGCCGAAACTGTCAATAATGATGGAAAAATAACAAAGACAAAATCTTTGTATCAGAGTAAAATGGAAGAAGAAGCCTATAAAGAAGCTTCTATGAAGCTTAAAGAGCAACTTAAGAACGAAATGCGTGCAATGCTTGAAGAAGCTAAAAAAGCGAAAGAAGCTGAAAATAAAGATAAAGAAAATAATGAGGAGAAGAAGTAATGAAGCATAACAAACTAGTTAGCAATGTTAAATTGAAAAATAGAGTATTCTTTCTACGTTTACTCCTAATTTTAAACTTTGCTGTTCTTTGTTCTGGAACTGGTATGATGCTTTATTTCCTTATTGAAGGATTAATTAAGGAAACAATTACTTTAACTTTTATTGTTCATCTAGTTATTTTGGCGGGAGTCAATTTTGTTTTATTTGGTACTTTGTTTATAATTTATAAATATTTTGTTGAAAGCGACAAAAATTTGAAATTATATGGTAAGTTTTTTGCTTCGGGTGATTTTGTTTTTCCAACCGAAGTTATGGAAAAGTTTATTCGTTTTCGTCAAAAAAAACAGCCACGTGATGCTCTTGTTATTGCTTGTACAATTAAAAACTTCCGTGAAGAAACCCTTGTTAATCGTGGGCAAAAATTCATGGCGGAATTTTTGTCAATTTTAGCTAACTCTTTACGTAATGCTTTTAATAGTTATAAATACTGTTTTGTTTCGTTTGACTATAATGAAACTTTCTTAGTTTATGTTGAAACTACTAATTTTTCAGAAATATCCAGTGTTCTTAAACAAATGAAATTTGATATCGATGATAAAATCCGTGTTAAAAATGGTATTTTTTCCCTCGATCTTTTATTAGGTGCATATGTGATTAACTCTGAAAATTATAATCGTGATCCAGCGAGATTTGTATCATATGCCGAAATTGCTTCTTACCGAAATGGTGAATCAAATTTAATGGATGAAATCACTTATTATGATGCTCAAATTGATGGTGATTCAACTGAAATTAGTGATATTGATGCTGAAATTGTTCGTGGCTTAGCGAATAATGAATTTGAAGTTTATTATCAACCGCAATTTGATCTCAATAAAAATAAATTCAACGGCGCTGAAGCTCTTTTACGTTGGTATCACCCAAAAAGAGGACTTATTTATCCAGGCAGTTTCATTAACATTGCTGAAAAGTCTGGTCGTATTCTTGATATTGATCGTTATGTTTTTAGACATGTTTGCGAAGATATTGCGAAATGGACTAAAGAAGGCACTCGTCTTATGGCGATAAGTGTAAACCTCTCTCGTCGTTCAACTTTTGATCAAGGTATTATTACGTTTATTGATGACACCATTAAGCAATACCACGTTAATCCGTTATTAATTAAGGTTGAGTTAACTGAATCTATCGCTTCAAAAAACGTCATTTATACTGAATTTGTTATGAAAAAAATTAAGGACATGGATTTGAAAGTTGCTCTCGATGATGTTGGCACTGGTTATTCTTCACTTTCTGTTTTAAAGAATTTACCAGTCGATGTGGCAAAACTCGATAAATCATTCTTTGATGATATCGAAATTGATAAAAAAGCGCGTGATGTTATCATTGCTCTAACTGCTCTTTGCCATTCTTTAAAGATGTATGTTATTGCTGAAGGCATTCAAAATACAAAACAAATTGCTATTGTTAAAACTTTAGGTATTGATTGTGTACAAGGCTTCTACTATTCGAAAGCTTTGCCGCGTTATGCCTATGAAGCTTTTATATCTAAAAACAAGTTTGAATCTCGTGGCAAAACTGCTACTGAAGATTTAAAGTTGGATAATGTGGAGGAAAAATAATGGTTGCTATTATTGGAACGACCCCTGATGATATTCTTTACTTTAAAACAAAGATGATCATCGAAAAGGAAGAAGTTGTTGCGAAAAACGTTACATGTTACGTCGGTAGTTTCGCTAAGACACAATGTGTTGTTGTGGCTACTGGTCACTCTAATATGGTATCGAGTGCGGTTACCACTTTAGTTATTAATAAATATGATCCATATTTAATTTATAATGTTGGTCAAGTTACTTCCATTACTCAAAATGGACGTCAATGTGACCTTTTTGTGGCGGAAAGAATCTATATTGGTAACATTAACATGGATGGTTTTGGACGTGTTACTTATAATAACATTCCTAATCTACCAGAATTTTTCTTTACACAAGATTCATATATAACAGCATTGCAAGCTATTATTCCAGGAATCACTACCAAATATCTTATTCGTGGCTCTATTTATTCAAGCGATATTTTCTATACCGATCAATCTTTAATTATGCCAACTTTAAATAAATATTTTAAAGAAGGCAATAATATTTATGCTATCGACTGTGAATCTGCTGGTGTATTCTTAGCTGGATATTTAAAGAAAGTTCCTGTAATTTCGATTAAAGTTATTTCGAATGAACTAGCTAATAAAGATCAACTTGTTAATTTTGTGCGTAAAGGTTTGGAAGTTATGCCAGTTGTTGGAAAGATTGTTACAGCTTCGCTTGCTAGTCGTTCATCATTTTCAAGCAGTGATAATCAATAATAGATATGTTTTTATCTTCATCAAATCCAATTATTCATTCAATAATAAAGAAAGAATACCAAGAAGAAGGGTATGTTTTAATTGATGATTTATTTATTCTTTCACTCGATGAAGTTAAGAATAGTGAAATTAAATATTGTTTTTATTGTCCAAGCGAGATTTCTTCACAGGAAGCCAAAGAAACTCTTAAATATTATCAAAATCACTGCGAAACCTACGAAATTAATAATAAATTATTTAATAGATTAAGTTCAAAAGAAAATTGCGCTGGAATTTTAGTCTTGGCTAAACCTCATGAATTTAAACTAAATAATCTTAAAAGAGATCCTTTAGTTTTGGTTCTTGATGGTCTCGAGATTGCTGGGAACATCGGCACTATTTTCCGTTCAGCAGAAGCTATTAATATTGATTTAATTATTTTTACTAATTTAAGAGCTAAAGTGCCAAGTGATTTATTAGTTAGAGCTTCTCGCGGCATGATGTTTTACGTTCCGTTTGTTGTAATGAAAAACACTTCAGAAGTTAATTCTTTTTTAATAAAATCAGGGATTCGCAGAGTTATTTGTGAACCCGAACAAGGAATAAATTTTAAAGAATTTAATTATAAAGGTGGCCTTGCCCTAATCATGGGAAACGAACGATATGGTGTTGATAAAGGATGGTTCGATCTTGGATGCGAATATTTAAAAATACCAATGTATGGTCGCATGGATTCGTTAAATGTTGCTGTTGCAACGTCTCTTATTATTTACGAAGCAAAAGCACGAAGATAGATAATTATACCTATTATTGGTATAATAAAAAGGTGGAGATACCACTACTGGAGGCTTGTTATGGAAAATAAAAAAGTCGTTGTTATTGGTGATGGTGCTGTTGGCAGCACTACTGCCTATACTTTAATGCAGCATTCATATATAAACGAAATAGTTATTGTTGATCTAAATAAAAATAAAGCTGAAGGTGACGTCTTGGACATGATTCATGGCTTATCTTTTGTTTCGCAAAAAGTTATTAAAGCTGGCGATTATAGCGATATTAAAGGAGCGAAAGTCGTTATTATTACGGCTGGAGCTGCACAAAAAGAAGGCGAAACCCGCTTAGATTTATTAAAGAAAAATATAAAAGTTTTTGATTCTATTATTGAATCAATTAAACCATATCTTGATGAAAATTCTATTATTTTAGTTGTCACTAATCCAGTTGATGTCTTATCTTATTACACTTATAAGAAATTAGGCATTAGCGCTAATCGTGTTATTGGAAGTGGAACCGTTCTTGATTCTTCGCGTCTTAAAACATTATTAAGTGAAGATACTAAAATTGATCCACGCAATATCCATGCTTATGTAATTGGAGAACACGGGGACAGCGAAGTTTGCGCTTTTTCCGTAAGTTCTATTGGTGGAGTAAGCGTGAAAGATTATTGTGCAAGTTGCGGTAAATGCGACATGCGCAAACTTCAAAATTTATCAAATATTGCCTCAGAAGTTGTAAGTGCAGCTTATCAGATTATTCAAAAGAAAGGTGCTACTTTTTATGCTATTGCTTTAAGCGTTGAAAAAATAGTTGATACTATTTTAAATAATCAACATAGTGTATTAACAATTTCAAGTTATATCACTAACGCTTTTGATGGCGAAGTTGATGGTGTTTATCTTTCTTTACCAACGGTTGTTGGTGGCTCAGGTGTTGAAAAAATATTAAATCTTAATTATTCATATGATGAAGTTATTAAATTAATTGCAAGTGCGAAAACACTTAAATCAACTTATAAAGATTTAGAGATAAACGAATAATGGATCAAAAATATTCAAGAATTGCAGCCTTATTTAAAGAAGAAGATATTAACACTTTAAATAATAGTAAAGTGGCAATTTTTGGTTTGGGTGGAGTTGGTGGCTATGTTTGTGAAGCTTTAGCTCGTTGTGGTGTTTCTCATCTTATTTTAATCGATAAAGATGTTGTTGAAGAATCAAATATAAATCGTCAAATAATTGCTTTAACATCGACAATCGGTCTTGATAAGGTTGATCTTTTTAAGAAACATATATTAGATATTAATCCTAATTGTGAAGTTATTATGTATAAACGTTTTATTAAAGGCGATGATGTTAAAGATATTGATCTGGATGGCGTTAATTATATATGTGATGCTATCGATTGTATTTCAGCTAAAATTTCTTTAATAAAGTATGCCAAAGAGTTGAATATTCCGATTATTTCGGCGATGGGAACAGGCAAGAGAATGGACCCAACTAAGCTTGAAATTACTGATATTTCAAAAACTTTTAATGATCCACTAGCTAAAGTTATTCGTAAAAGATTAAAAGAAGAAGGCGTTGAAAAACTTGATGTTGTGTTTTCGAGTGAACTTCCAATTATTAATAAAGATACTGAGGATAAAGAAACAATTGGCTCGATGATTTTTGTGCCAGCCTCGGCTGGTTTACTTATGGCTAACTACGTTGTTAAGAAATTGATTAGTTTTAAATAAAGGAGAAAAGAATGGAAAGAAAATATTTTAAAGAAAAGGTAATATACCAAATTTATCCACGTTCATTTGCGGATTCAAATGATGATGGCATTGGTGACCTTAATGGTATAACTTCTAAACTTGATTATCTAAAAGATCTTGGTGTCGGCATTATTTGGCTTTCCCCTATTTATGATTCTCCTTTAGATGATATGGGTTATGATGTTCGTAATTATTTTGAAATTCATAAAGATTATGGAACAATGGAAGACTTTGATAATTTAATAAAAGAGGCCAAAAAACGTAATATTCGTGTAGTAATGGATCTGGTTGTTAATCATACAAGTGATGAAAATAAATATTTTACTGAAGCATTAAAGGATCCAAATTCTCCTTATCGTAAATGGTATTATTTTCGTAAAGGCCGTGGTAAGAATGGTAAAAAAGCCCCAAATAATTGGCAATCTATTTTTACAGGCAGCGCCTGGGAAGAACTAAAGAACGAACCGGGGATGTATTATTTGCATTTATATGGTAAAAAGCAACCTGATCTTGATTTTCATAATGAAGAAGTAATAAAAGAAGTTGAAAAAATTCTTACTTATTGGTTAGATAAGGGCGTTTATGGTTTTAGATGTGATGTTATAGATCAAATATATAAGACTAGTTTAGAAAATGGCCGTTTTAGATTTCTTAATACTGGACTTGAACATTATTTATGTCAAAAAGGTAACCACGATGTTTTAAAGAGATTTAGACAAGATGTTTTTAGTCACTATGACACAGTTGTTATTGGTGAAAATGCATTTATGACTTATGATCAAGGGAAAGAATTTATGCAAGGTGATGAACTTGATATGTTTTTCCAATTTGATCATATGAATATTGATAAATGTGCTTTACCAATTTTTAGAAAGAAATTTAAGGTCAAGAACTTGCGTTATGCAATGTTTAGATGGGAAGAAGAAGTTTCTTGGAATGCAATTTATTTTGAAAATCATGACCAATTACGATCAATTGATCGTTTTGGAAATCCACAAAAATACTATAAAGAATCTGGAAAGGCATTAGCAACACTTTTAATTACAATTAAAGGCACCCCATTTATTTATAATGGTCAAGAGATTGGAATGCTTGATTACGATCATATTAATGAAGAAGATATTAATGATGTTTCGGTCAAAAATGTTGCCAGAATGCTTAAACATGTTCCGCTTACAAAAAGACAAAAAGAAAAGTTAGAGTTTGCAATTAATCGCGATAATGTTCGCTCGCCTATGGCCTGGAGCAATTCTATAAATGCTGGCTTTTGTCCAACTGCAAAGCCATGGTTAAAAGCGAATGAAAAGTATAAGCTTGGGATAAATGTCGCTGATAATGAAAAAGACCCAGAGTCTATTCTAAATTATTATAAAAAATTAATTTCTTTACGCAATAATGATGAAATTTTGCAATATGGTGAATTTGTTTTACACCAATCAAATAAAAATTTGATTGTTTATTCTCGTGTTTTAGATAATCATGAATATTTTGTAATTATTAATTTATCAAAAAAGAATATTAAAATTAAGCAAAACCTCAATAATTGGGAAAAGATTATTGAAAATACCTGCATAAACCAATTTGTTGGGAAAGTTCCTCCTTATTATGCCGGTGTTTATAAAGTTAAATAGTAATAGATTATTTATGAACCTTATTTTAAAATAAATATATAAATGAAAAAAACCATCTTTAAAATTTTAGGTGTTTCATTATGTATCGGTATTGGAAGCTTAATTCCGCGTCTTTCTTATGCTGCTTTTACATCGACGACCAACAATTTAGGAAGTGCATATACAATCAATCTTTCAACAGATTCGTTAGGTGAAAACGACACCCATACTATTTATTGGTATGGTTCCAGCGGCCTAATGGATATTATGAATGATCCTTCTAAATATACAACACAAGATGATTTGTTGTTGGCTCTTCGCAAAGGATATAAGAGCTATTCAATTTATACAAACAATTATGATAATGCCATTACTTTTAATAATGGACTATTTAAGATTACCGATCGTGATTATGAAAGCTCTTCTTTAACAATGCCTTATGACCTTAATGCTGATAATGATTATGTTATCAGTGCTTTATATAATTCTAATTCATATACCTCAACTTCTTCGTTCGATGAAATTGAACCTGGTTATGTTGTGCCTTTAGGTTTAACTAATCATTATAATAATGCAGCAGAAACCGATTATTTTAATATTTATATGATGGATAAAGAAGCAAATAACGCTAAAGGAAAATTATATTTTGGTGATAAAGAATGTATGGGAACCTCGACGGCTCTTATTTCTTTAGATAGCGCTCAAACTGGTTTTAGTGAGAGCTTATCAGCTAGCGAACAAGCTAAATTTTGGAAAATTTGGAAACAAGAAATTGATGGAAAGACTTATAAAGTATTTGAACCAGCAGATGATGATAAAAGAATAGTGGCTCACGCCTGTTTTTATATGGCCACAAAATATTTTAAAACAACTAGTGAAAAAAACGATTCTGCCAATAAACAATTTGGACTATCTCTTACAAGTTATAATCATGAATACGATAATGGAAGTATTGATGATACTACAGTTAATAGACTATTTGGGGACGCAAGTGCCTTAAAGAGATGGTCTAATATGACGTCCAAGAAAACAAATTTTGAAAAATATCGTAATAACATTGTTTTTGACAATATTCATAATGTCAGAAATATTTATATAGATTTTCCAGATAAACTTTCAGACGTTTTATTTGGAGATACATTCGATTTAAGTGCCTTTAATGGTGTTAGTTTTACAGAAGATGTCAAAGGCAAAACACAAACCATTCTCAAAGATAACACTCATGTTTATAATGTAAATTATTTTTCGAGTGAAGGCAAAATTCTTTCATATTCTGTAAGCAATTCCTCAATTGCATCTGTTGAATATGACAACACCTCAACTTCATCTTGTAAGAGCGTTAAGGTGACAGTATTAGGAACTGGTAGTTTTGATTTAAAGGCATATTTTATTGCTAATGATTTGACTGAATATTCGAACACTCTTCTGATTAATGTCATTGAAAAACCTGCAGAAGCCGTAAATTATTCTATTACACTTCCTGAAGGAGTCGATGTATTACATTTAAATAAAGCTAACCTTAATAAGGTTCAAAATATCAATGATTATGTTTCTGTAATATCTTCTATTAATCCAAGTGATATTCATAGAATTAACTACACTTTATCTGAAGAGGCTAGCTCACAAGAAGTTACAATTACTAGCTCTAATCCAAGTAGTGTTTTTGTTGTTAATAAGTCTTTTATTTGTATGGCTGTTGGTGAAGCCACTATTACAATTTCTTTAAAGAATTATTCCTATATTTCCGCTTCATTTATTGTTAAAGTGGATTATGCAAATAATGGAGTTGGAACAATTTCAATTGCTAATAAAGGAACATTTATTGAGCTAGATACAAGCGGAACAAATTATGCTTCTAGTGTTCAATTAAATGTTGTTATCGATACACCTGAAGAAGATGAATCTTATGAATTTATAAGTGGTAACAGCGACATCGTGAGCGTTGATGCGAATGGATTAGTTAAAGCCTTAGGTGTTGGTTCAACAAAAGTAACCGTAAGTCATACTTCTAAAAATACAAAGGATTCGCAAGGTAATTATGTAGTAATAAGTGATTCTATTAATATTTTAGTAAGTAGTAATGGTGAAAAACTTGTTGGAACAGATTTATCCAATGCCGTTACTTATGTAATCATCGGCTCAACTGTCTTAGCAGGACTTGGGTTTGTTGTTTTTGCATTGTTTGTTACCTTTGGAAAAGATAAAGATGCAAATCTTAAAAAAGAAAATAAAGAGGGTCAAACAAAATACAACGAAGAAGTTGAAAAGAAAAAGAAAGAAAAGGCCGCTAAGAAGGCTCAAAAAGAACTTGATAAAATTCGTGAAAAAGAAATTAAAAAAATGACTAAGTAATAAAAAACAAGCATTATCTGCTTGTTTTTTTATTTAATTCTTCAAAGCCGTAATCATCCATCAAATTTTTCTTTATTGGAGTTAAAGACACAATATGATGGTTTAAATAATAGAAGTCAGTGTCGATTAGATTTTCATCTATAATCTCACGATGGAGATAATAAATTTCGTTAACATTGTTATAAAAAGTTTTGTCATTACGATATGAAAGCTTTGAGACTTTGATTCCTTTTACCGAAGAACCGTAAGGAAAATTGACACTTAAAAGAAATTTATTACTAATAAGATCATGCTCCAAAATATAATCAAAAACGTTATCAAAATTGTTTTTGAAATTTTCGAAAGTGTTACGAGGCGTTGAAAAAGCTATTGATTTAGTACGGTTTTTAATACCCTCGATTCCGGCACCAATAGTTCCACTATATAAAGTGTCATAACCGACGTTTTCACCATTATTACAGCCACTTACTAATAAATCGAATTTAATATTTAAAGATGTTATACCAAAGCAAGCACAATCTACAGGTGTACCATCTAAAGAGTACATGTCGGGTCCTTTTCTAGTTACGCTAAAACCTTTAACAATGTTTATAGAAGAACTTTTACCACTTTGCGGGGTGTCTGGAGCCACAATAACAATTCTTTCTGCATATTTTGAAAGCAAGTCTTTTAACAAGACAATGCCCTCGGAGCCAAATCCGTCATCGTTTACAAGTAAAATATTTTCAAATGTTTTCATGTTATTTATTTTACTTGGTTTTTATTTGAGTTTCTATATTATAAGCGTTTATTTTGCTATATTAAAAAATCAATATGATTATATTTAAAGTTAATAAATGTCTTTTTAAATATATCATAAAGCTTCTTTTAAATATTTATATTTAAAAATGAAAATAGCTTACTAATCGTATATAATTAAATAGTTAGGGGAATTTGTATATGGAAGAAAGAAAGAATATTTCGTGGGACGAATATTTTATGGGTATTGCCTTATTAAGCGCTAAAAGAAGCAAGGATCCGTCGACACAAGTAGGTGCTTGTATTGTTGATGATGATAATAAAGTAGTTTCTATCGGTTATAATGGTATGCCTAAAGGTCTTGATGAAACTCAACTTTCATGGAACAAAAATGAAGGTCTAGATTCAAAATATTTATATGTTTGCCACGCGGAAATGAATGCCATTTTAAATACTCGAAATGGCTCCGCTCTTAAAGGATGCCGTGTTTATGTCACTCTCTTCCCATGTAATGAGTGTGCTAAAGCTCTTATTCAAGTTGGCATTAAAGAGATTATTTATTTAGACAATAAATACTGCGATCAAATTTCAACTCAAGCTTCAAAGAAAATGTTTAATCTTGCCGGTATTAAATTAACTAACTATAGTGGAAGATATTCCAAAATTAACCTTGAATGAAGTGTGTAGAATTTAAAAATGTTTCCCTTCGCTATGAAAAAGATGTTGAACTTTTAAAAGACATTAATTTTAGTATCGAAGAAGGTGAAATTGTTTCAATAATTGGTGCAAATGGTGTTGGCAAATCAACGATAGCAAAAATGATCATGGGATTATTAAGTGCTAATAGTGGATCCATCACAGTTTTTGGTTTGCCAATTGATTCAAATAATTCAAATGATAGAAACATTGAAAAGATACGTTCACAAGCCGGTTATGTTTTTCAAAACCCTGATAATCAATTTGTTGGAAATACTGTTGCAGATGATGTTGCCTTTAGACTAGAAAATAATCTTGTTAAGCAAAAAGAGATGGACAAAATTATAGATGATAAATTAATTGAAGTTGGGATGCTTGATTATAAAAAATATGAACCATCTAGTTTATCTGGTGGACAAAAACAACGTGTTGCCATTGCTAGTAACATTGTTGTGCCTTTAAAGCTTTTAATTTTGGATGAATCAACTTCTATGATTGATCCAAAAGGCAAAAAAGATATTATTAACATTGTTTTAAATGTTAAGAAAGAAAATCCAAATATGACAATTATTATGATTACTCATAATATGGATGAGACGTTATTTTCGAATAGAGTTTTAGTTGTTGATAATGGAGTGATTGCTTTTGATGGAGCTCCTAAAACTTTATTCCAAAATAACGAACTTTTGCAGCGATTTCAATTAAATGAGCCTTTTAATTTTGAACTTGCTAAAAAAATGAGTGAGAACGGATATGATGTTTCATATGATAGTTCTTATGAAGAAATGGTGAATAAATTATGTCAATCCAAATAGAACATCTTTCTCATATTTATAATTATAAAACCGAAGTTGAAGTAAAGGCTCTAGATGATGTTACGGTGAACTTTGATGGACACTTTTTTACAGCTGTTATTGGTAAAACAGGAAGTGGAAAATCTACTTTAATCCAACACATTAATGGCTTACTAAAACCTAATACTGGAAAAATTAATGTAGACGGTTTTGTTATTTCTTCTAACAAGAAAGAATGCAGCAAAAACATCCTAAATCTTCGTAAAAATGTTGGATATTTGTTTCAATTTTCTGAAAATCAATTATTTGAGGATACTGTTTTAAAGGATGTAATGTTTGCGCCTATTAACTATGGTTATAGTAAAGAAGAAGCAACATCATTAGCAAAAGGTTCTTTAAATAGTGTAGGTATTGGTTCTTCTTTTTATGAAAAATCTCCTTTCGAACTTTCGGGTGGTGAAAAAAGAAGAGTGGCTCTTGCTGGCGTTATTGCTACAAAACCTAAGTATTTAATACTGGATGAGCCAACAGCTGGTCTCGATCATCGTGGTATTGAAGCTATTATGTCTTTGCTTGTAGATATCTATAATAATGGAACGAACATTATTTTAATTACGCACGATATGGACATTGCCTACAAATATGCAACAGATATTCTTTTAATTGATAATAAAAAAGTTGTTTTTTATAAGGCAGTATTTGAAGCGTTTCAAGAAGACCTATCAAAATATGATATAGAAAGCCCAAACATTGTTAAATTAGTTAAAGATTTAAAGGCAAAAGGCCTTAAAATTAATTTTAATAATGTTCGTGATATAGATGATTTATTGAAAGAAATTAAAGGATATAGGAAATAAGATGGATACCTCGCTTGTTTTAGGTAAATACATACCACGTAATACCTTCTTTCATAAAATTGATCCTCGGGTAAAATTATTTTTACTTATTTTATTAATGGTTGCTGTCTTTTTACCATACGGAAGTTTTGTTTCGACATTTATTCTTGATGGCATGTTGTTGGTCTTAACATTAATCATTTTATTAATGTGTAAAATAAGCTTTAGATCGGTGTTTTCGTCATTAAAAACACTTTGGTTGACCTTGTTGTTTTTGTTGATAATCAATATATTTATTCCAAATCAAGTATATTCATATTCACTATGTGATTGGAATGGTTTTCATATTTATTTAGAATCGATTTTTCAATCTATTAAAATTATGTTAAGAATCGTTCTAATGATTTTGTTAACCCTTATATTAACCGCCACAACCAAACCAACCGATTTATCATATTCTTTTGAATGGTATTTTACTCCATTAAAACTTTTTAAAGTGCCAGTTTCTGTGTTTGCGATGATCGTTTCATTAACATTAAGATTCATTCCAACAATTCTTGAAGAAACGATGCGTTTAAAGAAGGCCCAAGAATCACGTGGTGTTGATTTTGAACACGGTAAAATTACAAAAAGAATTCGCGCTATATTTTCCCTAATTATTCCATTATTTATTTCTACTTTCTCGCGTTCGACTGATTTAGCAGAAGCTCTAGAAGTTAGAGGATATGTTCCAAATGCCAAACGTACAAGATATTCTGTTTTGCATTTTTCTTATCGTGATATTGTTTCATTTTTATTCATTAGTGCTGTTTCTGCAGGGTTTTATACATTATCTTATTATCAATTTGATATACTAGGCGTCTTATTTAACTTTAGTAACGCCATTACTACTTTAGGAGCGTGACCGTATGAATGTATTAATTTCAATTTCTTATAATGGAAGTGAGTTTAGTGGCTACCAATCCCAACCAAACAAACGAACAATTCAAGGTTGTTTGGAAGATGTTCTCAAGCAAATTTTTGGCAGTGAAATTAAAACAATTTCCAGTGGTCGAACTGATGCTGGTGTCCATGCCTATAATCAATATGTTAATTTTAAAATTAATCATTACGATTTATCATTACTTCAATATAAGCTAAATAAGATGTTGCCAAATGATATTCGTGTTAATACAATACGCGAAGTTCCAGAAGGTTTTAATGCTCGTTTATCATGTGTTGAAAAGAAATATAAATATGTTATACAGTTAGGGAGTCATAATCCTTTTAAAAACGGTCTTGTTTATGATTGTTATGATAAACTCAACAAAAATAAACTATTTAATATCGCTAAAGTATTTGAAGGAAAACATAACTTTAAAAATTATACAAGTAAAACAGAGGATACCCGTGGATTTATAAGAGTAATTACTGATATAAAATTTGAGCAGTTTGTAGATATTTTGGAAATTACTTTTATAGGCAGTGGTTTTATGAAATATGAAGTAAGGATGCTTGTTGGAAACATGCTTGCTTATGCAGCTGGAAAAATCACCCGCAAGGAAATAATTACTCGTTTAAACAACGACCAAAGAGACATTACAAATTATTGTGCACCAGCCTGCGGATTGTATTTAATGGATGTTAAATATATCTTAGATAAGGGTATTACATATTGTTATCACACTCATACAAGTCGATGTGGACACGCAATAGGAACTGATGAAGAGTATGTTCTTCATGCTATTGATAATGGTTTTAAAAATTTAGGCTTTTCTGATCATGTGTTCTTAAAAGGAATACATCATCCGGGGATGCGTGGTGACTTTACGGAACTAGATGATTATGTTGATTCCATTAATAATTTAAAAGAAAAATATAAAGATAAAATTAAAATATACGTTGGCTTTGAAGCGGAATATAATCGAGAATTCATTGATGAATATAAAGAGTTGTTAAAAAACAAAATTGATTATTTAATACTAGGACAACATTGTTATTACGATGATGAAGGTAATGTTCACTGGTATACTAGAAGTCCAAATAACTTTGCAGATCGTGAAGATTATGTAAACGATTTAATTGAAGGTATGGCAAGTGGTCTTTTTACTTATGTATGTCACCCTGATTTATTTTTTCAAGGAATTAGTGAAGAAGATCCAATTATTGATGAACTTTGTAAGCGCATCTGTGAAGCTTCATTGAAGTATGACATTCCACTTGAAATTAATTTAGGTGGTTGGAATTATTATGGACGTGTTACTTCAAAAGCCGGTAATTATAAACCATCACCATATCCAAATGAGAGATTTTGGAAAATTGCCAGTGCTTATCAATGTAAATGTGTTATCGGAGTAGATGCTCATAACCCGTTAGACTTTGATAAATCGGCATTTGATTTAGCTTTTAAGCTTATAGATAAATTTGCTTTGAATTATATTTCTAATTTTAAAATTCACAAATAATGTCAATAGGTGTAAAATATTTAAGATTTTCAAATTAAGGAGGAAAACTTATGGGAAGACATTTCGAAGTCCGAGCTGCTGCAATGGCTGCAACCGCAAAGAAAAAATCTGCTATTTATATGCGTGCTTCTAAAGAAATTTATATGGCCGCAAAGAGTGGAGTTCCTGATCCTGCAAGTAACCTAGCCTTAAGAAGTGCTATTGAAAAATATAGAAAAGATTGTCCACGTGATGTTATTGATAGAGCTATTAACAAAGCTAAAGGCGGCGACGCTGAATCTTACATTGCTGGAAGATACGAAGCTTTTGGCCCTGCTGGAAGTTTATTAATTATTGATACCTTAACCGATAACGTTAATCGTGCTTTAGTTGATGTTCGTACTGCTGTCACTCGTCGTGGTGGCCATTTAGGAAGTGTCAGTTATAACTTTACAATGACTGGTATTTTTGATTTTAAGGGTGATGAAGAATTAAAAAATAAGGTTGAAGAAGCTTTAATTTTAAATGATGTAAACGTTACTGAAATATCACTTGAAGATGGTTTCATTGAAGTGTTAGTTGATCCAAATGACTTCGAAAAAGGTAAGGAACAATTAGATGCTTTAGGAATCACTGATTATGAGAATTCACAAGTAACATTAATTGCGAACGAAAGAATCACACTTGAAGGCGAAGAAAAAGAAAAATTCCAAAACCTTTTAGATGCCCTTGATGAAGTGGCTGATGTCCAAGCCGTTTATCATAATGTCAATTTATAAATTATTGAATAAATACAACATTAAGTATATAATTTTATAAAAAGGAGACGCATAATTATGAACGAAATTACAAAGTCTTATGATAATTTATCTTGGATTATAAGAGTTATTCTTCAAATTTTCTTTGGTGGATTCATTTCTTTCTTTTATCGTTTATTCAAATTATTAGGTGGAAAGATGAATGCTGGAGAATTAATCATTTGGATTATTTTCTTCTTCTTCTTTTCTATTATTCTTTGGTGGATTGACTTAGTTACAGTCATTCTTGGCAAAGGAATCTGCTTCTTAGTTAAATAATAATGAAAGAAAAAAGCCACTTGAAAAAGTGGCTTTTATTTATGCCATTTTTCCCATTTTTTCCTATATGTTTTACTTTAATTGTGCTTTTTAAATAAATAGTTTCATTTATGTTTTTAAATGTATATTTAAAGGTTAAAATATTAGCATATGAGTTTATTTGTTTTTGATCTTGATGGGACTTTAATTGACTACGATTTAATCTTAAAGCCCGAAACAATAAATGCTCTTAACTTGCTTCTTGAAAAAGGACATGTTGTTTGTTTTGCAAGTGGTCGTCCTTTTGCAGGAGCTATGAAGTTTATGCAACATTTAAAGGATGGCAAAAAGTATTTAGTAACATCCAATGGTGCAGTAACATATACCTTTGATGGGACAGTTATTGGTAGTCATTATATAAAAATGCAAGACTACATTGATATATATAATCGATATCATGATAATCCTGATTTTTGCATAATGATTTATCAAAATAATATGATTGGTTACACTTCAAATAAACGCTATGTTGATATCGAAATGATATCGAATTCGATTGATTCTTTTTATATAGATATTAGCAAAGTTAATCCAAATGAAAATATTGAAAAAGTAATGATTGAGTCGCATTTATTTGTTAGCGATGATATTGTTTTACCTGAAGATTATTATGACAAATACAATATTGTTAAAGGCTCTCCACATTTTTTGGAGTTTACAAATAAAGTGGCTGATAAATCAATTGGCGTTGAAGATTTAAGAAAATTTCTTAATATTGACAAAAAAGATGTCTATACTTTTGGTGACTCTGGAAATGATTATTTAATGCTAAAAAACTTTAATGGAATTTGCATGGAGAATGGGTTTCCCGAATGCAAGAAAGTGGCAAAATATGTCACAAAATCTATTAGAGAAAATGGTGTTATTTATGCATTAAAGGATATTTTAAAAGTAATATAGGAGGAAGTCCTTATGAACTATGAAGAATTATATACAATGATTACATTAGATGAATTATTACAAATAGTTGAATCAAAGAATTATGCAAAATTAAGAGAAGTTTTTGAAAAATATAAAGAAGTCGATTTAGCTGAAATTGTTGAGCAATTTGAAAAAATTGAAGATGTTATTTTGATTTTTAGAGTAGTTAAATCTGAACATACAGCTGAATTATTTGCTTATCTTTCTCCTTCAATGCAAGAAAAATTAATTGCAGCGATGAGCGATAAAGAAGTTATAACCTTAACAGAAGCCTCTTCGACCGATGATATCGTTGATTTCTTACAAGATATGCCAGCTAATGTTGTGGCTAAAGTATTAAAAAACGCCGCACCGGATACACGATCTGCTATTAATCATTTGTTAAATTATAAAGACAATACAGCCGGTTCAATTATGACAACCGAATTTTTGGCAATGCTTGCTAGTACACAGGTAAGTGATGCTATAAAAGTTATTC
Source organism: Candidatus Alectryobacillus sp. (assembly GCA_036735985.1). GTDB lineage: Bacteria > Bacillota_I > Bacilli_A > RFN20 > CAG-826 > Alectryobacillus. The sequence continues at coordinate 53,334 of DAINNH010000001.1, forward strand.
GTGATAAAGGTAGAGAAGCCGAAACTATTTACACTATTTTTTGCCGAGATGAAAAGAGAAATTTTCAAGGAACTGTTGACCTCGATGATTTAATATTTGCTAAACCAGAGCAAAAATTAAGTGAAATAATGAACACTAATTTTGTTACGGCTAATGTTAATAACGACCAAGAGGAAGTAGCTAATCAATTTAAACGTTACGACCTTAACTCAATGGCTGTTTTGAATGATGAAAACAAATTGATTGGTATTATTACTATTGATGATATCGTTGATGTTATTGATAAAGAAGCCAGTGAAGATATTTCTTTCCAAGCCGGTGTCTCGCCATTAAAAGATAGTTATCTTGAAACTCCTATTTTTAAAATGGCTGTAAAGCGACTTCCTTGGATTATTATTTTACTTGTTTTAGGCATGTTTTCTTCTATTATTTTATCATTTTTCCAAGATGAGATTTCTGTTGTCCCTGTTCTTGCCGCATTTATACCTGTTTTAATGGATACTGGCGGTAATGCTGGATCACAAACTACTGCATTAATGGTTAGAAGCTTAGCTCTTGATGAATTTAAAAAAGGCGATGATAAAAGAGTTATATGGAAAGAAACAAGAGTTGCATTTATAGTTGCAACTTGTGTTTCGATTTTCTCATTTTGCTGGTTCTTGTTTGAAATGTCAGTAAAATTAGTTAATCCAGGCGGTGCTAACATCTATGAAGTGGCAGGCTTAGTTTCTATAACACTATGGTTTACAGTTATGCTTTCTAAATTGGTTGGATGTATCTTACCTTTATTAGCGAAGAAATTAAACAAAGATCCTGCTTTAATGTCGTCCCCATTCTTAACAACAATCGTTGATATTTGTTCGTTATTAATTTACTTCTTTATCGTTACTCAAGTTTTCCATATGATAAAATGAAATACTTAACTGGAATAAACATTACAACAAATAAAGATAACCATGAATTTGATGGTTATCCTTTAATTACAAGAAAATCAGATTATAAAAGTGATTTATCTGATTTGGTTAAAGCCAAAAAAGATTATAAAAAGTATTTTAAGTCTAATTTTTATTATGCGCTTTATGCTTTTTTAATTTTGACAATTGCTATTATTTATACTCTTATTAGAACAATGCACAAACAGAATATAGATTTTCCAACGCTAGTGTCACGTTATCTTTATCTTGTAATTACTTGTTCCATATGTGCTGCTTTTGTTGTGATATTTATTATCATAATTTTAATATTAAGGAATCGCGGCAATAAATTAAATATTCAAAAAACCTACGATTCGGCTTTAAAAAGGCAACAAGAAGATATAGATAAAGAACTCAATCTTCCAAAAACTTATTCAAAAATTGACTTATATGCTTTTAAATATCTAATTGAAAAAAATGAGCCAAAATTTCTTTATTACAATATCGTAGAGTTTGCTTTATTTCGTAATGATGACGTTATAAATTTAGCGTCACAAGATTATACTTTTTCATTCAATTATCTAGCAATTAAAGAAGTTGTTTATACTGATAAAAAGATATGGTTCGAAAGCTGGAACAAAATAGATGAACCGCAAAAATATGGTGTTTTTGCAGCGAAATATGGTAATTCTTTAAAAGGTTTCTATGATATTTTAATTGATTATTATGGTGAGACATTTACTATACGAATTCCTATATATGATGGCGAAAATTTCTTTAGGACAATTGGTTTGGATATTAAGAATTTTATTAGCAAAGACCAAGTTAATTTAAACAAAAAGTGATGATAGCTATTGTTTTTTATATAATCATAAAAAGTGAATATGTTTTGTTCAAATTTTATGAAATTATGTCTCAAAGAAGGTCTTATATTTTGTTGACTTTAGGAAATATTATTATATAATAATAATCGGCTTTATTGCGATGTATTGAATTCCCGGTAAGAATACAAAACATATTGCTAATAAAGGAGAAAGTTATTTATGCAACGTCAAACAACTCTCGTCAAACCAGCAGAAGCTAGCAAGAAAGTTTGGTATCTTGTTGATGCCAAAGACAAGCCAATGGGCCGTGTCGCTAGCGAAGTCGCTATGATCCTTATGGGTAAAAATAAAGTTAATTATACCCCTAATGTTGATTGTGGAGATTTTGTTATCGTTATCAATGCTAAGCATGTTGCGTTTACAGGCGACAAATTGAATCAAAAGAAGTATTACAATGTTTCAACCTATAATGGTGGTCTTAGAACAAGAACGGCCAATGAAATGATTGAAAGATTCCCAGAAGAATTGGTCAGAAGAACAGTTTGGGGTATGCTTCCAAAAGGAAGATTAGGAAGACAAATGATTGGAAAATTATTTGTATACCCAGAAGAAAAACATGAACAAGGCGCTCAAAACCCAGTCGTTTATGAGTTCCGCTACTTAGGAGGTAATAAATAATGGCTACTTCAAAGAAAAATGCAGTTTATTACGGTACTGGTAGAAGAAAAGCATCCATTGCTAGAGTTTATGTCAAGCCAGGCAAAGGCAAAATTACTGTTAACGGAAAAGATGTTAACGAGTATATGCCACATGCTACTCTTGTCTTAGACTTAAAACAACCATTAACCTTAACTGACACAACCGAAAAATTCGATGTCGAAGCTATCACAATGGGTGGTGGATTTACAGGTCAAGCCGAAGCTATTCGCCTTGGCATCGCTCGTGCTCTTCTTGAAGCTGGCTGCGATCGTAAGACTCTTAAAGTTGGAGGTATGTTAACACGTAACTCCAGAGTTAAAGAAAGAAAGAAATACGGTCTCAAAAAAGCTCGTCGTGCACCACAATTCTCAAAACGTTAATTCGTTTCTGGATTATTGTATCTGCTATACAAACCTCCAAGTTTTCTTGGAGGTTTTTGTTATTATTTTGAAAAATACTCTAAAAATATCAATACTAATCATTGTTAAATGGGAAAACAAGGGAATATTTTGCAATTTAGACCTAATTTTTATATAATCATTATGTCGAGAAACTAATTCATTATTGGCTCTTTAGAGAGTTGCTGGTTGATGTAAAGCAATGTGTTAAAAATGAAATCTCATTTCTATTAAAACGACCGCTATCTTGCGTTAAAAGATTAAATGAGTGTATCTTTAAAAGATAAATTAAGGTGGTACCACGAGTAAAAGCGTCCTTATGGTTATAAGGATTTTTATTTTTTTATAAAGGAGAAAAGTTATGTACGATTACAAAAACATTGAATTAAAGTGGCAAAAAATTTATGAAGAAAAGAAGCCGTTCTATTGTGATGTTTATGATTTTAGCAAACCTAAATATTACATTCTAGACATGTTCCCGTACCCATCAGGTCAAGGATTACATGTAGGCCATCCAGAAGGCTATACGGCAACAGATATTTTGGCAAGAATGAAGAGAATGCAAGGTTTCAATGTTCTTCATCCAATGGGCTGGGATGCTTTTGGTTTGCCTGCTGAACAATACGCTATTAAGATGAATGAACATCCAGAAGGATTTACACGTCGCAATATCGAGAATTTTAAAAGACAAATTAAAATGCTTGGTTTTTCATATGATTGGTCAAAAGAAATTGCTACTTGTGATGTGAAATATTACAAATGGACACAATGGATTTTTACCGAGCTTTATAAATCTGGTTTAGCCTATAGTGATGATCGACCAGTTAATTTCTGTCCTGAGCTTGGTACTGTATTATCAAACGAAGAAGTTATTGATGGAAAATCTGAGCGTGGTGGCTATCCTGTTATTCGTAAACCAATGAGACAATGGGTTTTAAAAATTACGGATTATGCTGACAAATTGCTTTCAGGTTTAGACGATCTTGATTGGCCAGCTTCAACTATTGAAATGCAACGCAATTGGATTGGAAAATCTGTTGGTGCTGAAATTACTTTTGCTGTTAAAGGCACAGATAAAACGTTTGATGTTTTTACAACTCGTGCTGATACTTTATTTGGTTGTACTTATGTTTGCTTAGCTCCGGAACATCCTTTAGTTAAAGAAATTACTACTAAGGAATGCAAAGCGAATGTTGAGGCTTTTATTGATGAAATGTCGAGAAAATCAGATCTTGAAAGAACTGAACTTAACAAAGAAAAGAAAGGCGTCTTTACTGGTAGCTATGCTATTAATCCTATTAATAACAAAGAAGTTCCAATTTATATTGCGGACTATGTCTTAGGCGGTTATGGAACTGGCGCTGTTATGGCTGTTCCGGCCCATGATGATCGTGATTATGCTTTTGCTAAGAGTAACAATCTCCCTATGATTCAAGTCTTAGAGGGTGATATTTCACAACAAGCCATGACTGGAGATGCAAAACATATTAATTCAGAATTTGCAAACGGTCTTGATATTGCAAATGCAAAAGAAAAAATCATTGCCGATCTTGAACGAATGGGAAAAGGTAAGAAAAAAATCAATTATAAATTACGTGATTGGCTGTTCTCGCGTCAAAGATATTGGGGCGAACCAATGCCTATTATTCACCTTGATAATGGAGAAACATATTGTCTTTCATTAGATGAATTACCATTAGTTTTGCCAGAACTTGATGAGTATAAACCAAGCGGAACTGGGGAATCACCTCTTATTCATGCCACAAATTGGATGAACGTAACAGTTGATGGCGTTCATGGATTAAGAGAATCGAATACAATGCCACAATGGGCAGGTTCTTGCTGGTATTATATTCGCTATTTGGACCCAAATAATGATAAAAACTTTGCAGATCCTAAGTTAATTGAACATTGGTTACCGGTTGACCTTTATATTGGTGGACAAGAGCATGCTGTTTTACATTTACTTTATGCACGTTTTTGGCATCACTTCCTATATGATAAAGGATATGTAAAATGTCCAGAGCCATTCAAAAAATTGTTCCATCAAGGAATGATTTTAGGCACAAATGGCGAAAAGATGTCAAAATCTCGTGGTAATGTTATAAATCCTGATGAGATTGTTGAAAATTATGGAGCCGACACTTTACGTTTATATGAAATGTTTATGGGTCCACTTGAGGCTTCGCTTCCATGGTCAACGCAAGGCTTAGAAGGTTCTCAACGTTTTATAGATCGTGTTTATCGTGCTTTCTTTGATGAAAATATGATTGCTAAGTATAAAGATAGCAACGATGGTGAATTAGATTACAGTTACAATTTCCTTGTTAAGAAAGTAACAAGTGATTTTGAAACACTTAAATTCAATACGGCTATTTCACAAATGATGATATTTATTAATGATGTTTATAAAGCTAAAGAAATATATCGTCCTTATATGGAAAATTTTGCAAAAATGTTCTCTTGTATTTGTCCATTTGTTGGTGAAGAATTTTATCAAAAACTTGGTCATTGTGATTTAATTACATATGCTCCATGGCCAACTTATGATGAAAGTAAGACTAAACTTGATACCATTACAATCGCAGTTCAAGTTCTTGGCAAACTTCGTGGTACAATCGAAATTACTAAAGATGAGGATCAAGCGAGTGTAATCGCTAAAGCTGAAGCTCTTGAGAGTGTTGTTAATAATACTAAAGGCAAAACAATCGTAAAAGTAATTTATGTTCCTAATAAGATTGTAAATATTGTGGTGAAATAATATGGATATTATTAGTGTAATTGCTGAAGAACTAAATATTAGTGTTTCCCGTATAAATGCAGCGGTAAAACTTCTTGATGAAGGTGATACTGTCGCATTTATTGCTCGATATCGTAAAGAAGTTACAGGTGCTCTTACTGATGAAGATTTACGTGAGTTAGAAAAGAAATTAATTTATTATCGTTCCTTAGAAGAAAAACGCCAAACCGTTCTTAAGTCAATGGAAGAACAAGGTGTTCTTACTGAGGAATTAAAGAATCAAATCGAAAATGTCCGTAAATTATCTGAACTTGAGGATATTTATCGTCCGTTTCGTCCTAAAAAGAAAACTCGTGCTTCGATTGCTATCGCTAAAGGGCTTAAACCTGTAGCGGAGGTTATGTTAAAGCAAGAAGTTAAAGATAATTTTAATGATTATCTTGCTACCTTTATTAACAAAGAAAAAGGTGTTGAAACTATTGCGGATGTAATTAAAGGAGCCGAAGATATTGTTGCTGAAGCCATCTCGGACGATCCTAATTATCGTGGATTTGTGAAGAGATTTATCCTAAATAATGCTTTCATTACTTCTAAAGAAATTGCTAAAGATGAAAAAGATACTTTTGCAATGTATAAAGATTTTAGAGAATCTTTAAAGAAAATTCCTAACTTTAGAATTCTAGCAATTAATCGTGGCGAATCTCTAAAATGTTTAAAAGTTGACTTTGATTTTGAAGATGATTTTATTAAAGAAAATCTTCAAAGTCGTATTATTTCAAAAAAATTATATAGTGAATATTTGGTTCCAACGATTGATGATTCTTTAAAGAGATTATCATATCCATCTATTGAAACCGAAATTCGTAATGAATTGTTTGAAAGAGCTGAAGATGCTTCTATTAAAATCTTTGAAGGCAACTTACGTCAGCTATTGATGTATCCACCTTTAAAGAATAAAGTAGTTTTGGGCTTTGACCCTGGCTTCCGCACAGGTTGTAAAGTGGCTGTTGTTAATCAAACAGGTGATTTGCAAGCGGTTGATGTTGTTAATGTTACAGCTAGTAGCCAAAATGAAATAGATAATGGAGTAAAAACTCTACTATTCCTTATTAAAAAGTATAATGTTGAATATATTGCTCTTGGTAATGGTACAGCTAGTCGTGAATCTGAAACCATTTTATCTAAAATGATTAAAGACAATAATTTAAGTGTAAAGATTTCCATTGTTAATGAATCAGGTGCCAGTGTTTATAGTGCAAGCGAATTAGGACAAGAAGAATTTCCAAAATTACCAGTTGAAAAACGTAGTGCTATTTCCTTAGCTCGTCGTTTGCAAGATCCATTAAGTGAACTTGTAAAAATTGATCCAAAAGCTATAGGTGTCGGGCAATATCAACATGATATGGATAAAACAAAATTAGATTTTGCTCTATCGCGTATTGTTGAAGAATGCGTCAACAAAGTTGGAGTTAATGTCAATACAGCTTCTGTTAGTTTATTAAAATATGTTTCTGGCATTAGCGATTCTTTAGCAAAAAATATTGTTGATTATAAAATTAAAAATGGTGAATTTAAAGATCGCAAGACTCTCCTTAAAGTAACTAAGATGGGTCCAAAAGCTTTTGAACAATCAGCCGGTTTCTTACGTATTAAAGATGGGTTAAATCCTCTTGATAACACAGGTGTTCATCCTGAATCCTATGATATAGCAATTAAATTATTAGGTTTTGTAGGGTTTTCTACAAGTGATGTTAATAAAAAAGAGACTCAAGATAAGATAAGTGCTCTTTATGACAATGGTTTCTTTAAAAAATGTGCAATTGAATATAATGACACTATTGATGATATTTTAAAGGAATTAATTAAACCTGGACATGATGCCCGTGATGATGCTGAAGTTGTTGAATTAGACTCAACTGTTAAAGACATTAAAGATTTAAAAGTTGGGCAAATTCTCACAGGTGTTGTTCATAATATTACTGATTTTGGTGCTTTTGTTGATATAAATGTTCATCAAGATGGTTTAGTACATATTAGTGAAATTGCCGACAAATATATTCATCACCCAAGTGAAGTCTTAACGATTAACCAAGTTGTAAAAGTTAAAGTTATTAATGTTGATGTTGATCGAAAGAAAATCGGTTTATCTATTAAGCAAGTCTCAAATAAATAGTTTTGCAATTTAAAGCGTCTTTTTTGAGTATAATTTCAAATTTCATACTTGATAAAAAAGGCGCTTTATTGTATATTATTTAAGCGTATTAAAAGGCATGGGCCTTTAGCTCAGTTGGTTAGAGCGCGTCCCTGATAAGGACGAGGTCGATAGTTCGAGCCTATTAAGGCCCACCATTACGCTAAATATTTTGTCCATTTATGGACTTTTTATTTTAAAGAATTGAAATCTATAGTAAACTTGAGTTATGGACATTTAGCTCAGTGGGAGAGCGCTTCCTTCACACGGAAGAGGCCATAGGTTCAATCCCTATAATGTCCACCAGACATCTGACTTATTGCCTTCTTAGCTCAATTGGTAGAGCAACTGATTTGTAATCAGTAGGTCGTAGGTTCGACTCCTATAGAAGGCACCACTTGTTAAAATAGGCACTTTATTGCTATAAAGTGCCTTTTGTTTTGCCTTTTAAGTGAATATTAAGGTTATGAAACGTATATAATAAAGATATGAGTAAAATAGTTGAAAAAGTATTTAATAAATATGTCGTTAGATTATATTTAGAATCTAATGAGATTTGTCCTTTAATTATTGTTCCAACGTATGAAGATAATGGAAAAGAATTAATTGAAGGAATTAAAAATGTATTTAAAGGGGATTTTAATATTTGTGTTATTTCTAATATTAATTGGGACCACGATTTGTCACCATGGGCTTGTGGACCGATTGTATATAAAAATGACCATTTTGATGGTGGTGCAGATTCATTTGTTGAATTTATCAAAACCTCAATATTGACATTTTGCTATCAAAATATTGCTGCAAAATCCGATTATTTGATAATTGCAGGATATTCATTGGCAGGCTTATTTAGTATTTATAGTGCTTTTAAAATTAGCACATTCGATGCTATTGTTTCAGCTTCTGGTTCACTTTGGTTTCCTAAATTTATGGAATATGTTAAATCCAATGTATTTATTAAAAAACCAACTTTCATCTACCTATCAATAGGTGATAAAGAAAGTAATACGAAAAATGAATATTTAAAAACAACTGTTTCAAATACGCAGGAATTGCAAATTTATTTTAATAATTTAGGAATTAAATCCATCTTTGAGTTAAATCCTGGAAACCATTTTCAAGATGCTAATTTTAGACTAGCTAAGGGCATTGGCATAGCTTTAAATTTTTATTCTTCAAAAAAATAGATTAAAGATTTTTATAGATAAATTCTAATAATATTAATATTTAAATTTACAGGTATTTATGCAATAATTATTAAGCGCAAGCGGTAATTATATAAGTAATTACGATAAAATGCACTGATGGCGGAATTTGGTATACGCGCGTGACTTAGGATCACGTGGGGTAACCCGTGCAGGTTCAATTCCTGTTCAGTGCACCAGAAAAAGGTTCAGATCATCTGAACTTTTTATTTTTCTAATAATTTTGTTATTAATTAAAAAAGATTAGGCAACATAACAGAGCTTAAATTTTATCTAGAAGTGTTTTTGGTTTTTATATTCTTATTTTAACTATGGATATTTCAACATTTTATGATGGATATGAGGTTCTCCCTGGATGTAGAACTGATGGGGACTTAACTAAAAACGAAGATTGCGCAGATGTAAATAGACTTAGATTGGTTTTAAATATTTTAAATAAGCAAAAAAATGTTAACAAAGAAAAATTCTTTAAATCAGCAGCAAACTTGTTTTCGGACATTTTAACTAGTGGCGTATATGCTAAATATGTGTTTAATGATCTCCATTCAAATTCTCGGGCATGTGTTAACCGTGCATTCTCAACGACACCTGAGTTTATGGAAACTTTCAATGTTCAACCAACTGATTTAATGTACGTAGCGCCTAAAGATATGATTGTTCTTTGGTAAAAAAACGATTTTAATTGTTTAATTTTTATGTTTGGTATTATGTAAAAAAGTTGTTTTTTGCATAGATAGTTAATTCTCTTTTTCCAATTCCTGGGGTTTTGCAGTGTTTTTGTAAGTGATAAAACCATCCCATATTACAATAGCTTCACCTATAATTAATAAAGCCAATGAAACATAGAAATTCCATTTTGGAAATTCTCTAAAAATAGCTATGGAATATATTACTCCAAAAAATGGATTTGACGAATATAGGGCTATTCCTAATGGGGCGCTCATATGGCGGAAACACCAAATCATTAAAGTAATTGACATGCCATAAGCTATACAACCATCTAAGAGAGCGAGGCTTATTGCTGAATAATTGTCCGTAATTTGATGGGTTGAGAGGGCAATTATTAGGATAACAACACCAGGAGTAAGACATTTAAAAAAGGTCACTTCAATTGGATCTTTATGAGAAATATGTTTAGCAAGATTATCTTCAATGCCCCACATAATAGTGGCACCAATTATAAGAATAGCTCCATAATTGAAAGTAAATCCTTCAGTTGGATTAAAAGTTAGCATAAATGAAGAACATAAAATAATGCCAATGGCCATCCATAGACGCCATGATATTTTCTGTTTAAAAAATAAATTAGCAAAGAGAGCGGTTGCGACAAGTTCGAAAGTTTGCAACAAGGAGGCCGTTTCGCCGTTTAAAAGGCTAATGCCATAAAATAACATGACATTCGCGGCACAATCAAATAAATTAATAATTAATACTGATATCCAATCCTTGCCTTTTAATAAAGGTTCTTTATTTTTCTTTGTTAAACGTGATATTAAAAAAACAATACCAACACCAAAGGCTCCTCCTAAACATGTTAAAGAAGAAAGGAGCATTATTGGCATTTGGCCAGTAAGATATTTACCAAATGGTACATTAATAGCAGCTAATGCCGCTGCTAAAATCATTATCAAATAAAATCTCTTCATAGAGAAAATTATAAATCTTTTATAAAATAAAAGATATATAATGTTTCCAAGGTTAAATATGAATATTTTAGAAAGCACACGTGAAAGAATTGCATCTTTAGGAAACTACAAAACAGCTGATATTGATAAGATTATTAAAGAATATATCAAAAAAGATATTGATGTATCTTCTTTTAAAGAATATGTTTTAAAAGAACAGTATCTTCATCGTATATATTTTGCGGTTTCTCTTGCTCAGATTGAAAAGATAGAAGAACGCTATAAATTTATAGAAGATAACTTTGATAATTTAAATGATTGGTGGCACGTTGATCAACTTACGATGTATCTAAAGGAAGACAACTTTGATATTGCTTACTCATATGCCAAGATTTATGTTAATGATTCTCGAAGTTTCGTTAGACGTTGGGGCTATGTGTTATTTTTGCCAAAGTTAATAAAAGAAACAAGAAAATATTCAAGAATAGTTGATTTATTTCATGACGATGATGAGTATTATGTTCAAATGGGCATAGCTTGGATTATTTCATATATGTTTATTTATGATAGCAATTTTACATATAATTTTTTAAAAGATTGTAAAATGAAATATGATATTTTAGGTAAGGCAATTCAAAAAACGTGTGATTCTTTTAGAGTTGATGACAAAATTAAGGAAAAAATTAAGGAATTAAGACCGCTATTAAAAAATAATTAGAGTAAATGGTATAATTAAAGTATGAAAAAGAAATTGAATTCGGTAGTTAGTTATCTTAACTTGTGCGTTGGAATTCTTTTAACGATATTTTTAGTATTTCCGTGTTTCACATATACAGATGAAGTTTCGGGCAAAACTTCGTACTATAATATCTTTAATTATTTTAAATTTGATCAATTTAAAGCATATAGCATTTCCATATTGATTATTTCCTGTTTTATTATTGGTATTGGATTAATGTATTTGGCTAACATTTTGTTAAAAAGCAAACTTAATTTCTTTAAATATTTTGATGTAGCTTTGCCTTGTTTAATTCTGGCACTTCTTATTTGTGTTTGCTGTGTTAAAGCGTATTTGTTTATCGGAATAAGTGGGTTCTTACTTTTGATGTCATTATTTGGTATTTTTGTTCTTTTCTTTAAGGAGGATAATAACAATGAAACCAAACAAGAAAAAGAATAAGTATGTTCCAAAAGAAGACAAAAACATGCTTAATGAAGAAAGAGAAGATGAGTTATTAAAGAGTCATAAAGATGACAAATTGGAGAATGATGAAGAACAATACGATAGATAAAAATGAGTTGCCAGTTTTGAGTTTTACTGATGAAAAAGGTTTAATAGAACCGAAAGAATTAGCAAAACATTATAATCAGTTACCAAAGAATTGTGTTTTTACATTCTTTAAAGATGTAATTGATGAACTTTTGTTTGAAGAAAAAATCGATTTTCTTTATATGGTACATGGGGAAAATTCTTTTACTATTTATAACTTTAAAGAATATGATTGCATTATTGTTCATGGCATTATTGGAAGCAGTGCATCAGGGAATTTATTAGAAGATTTAATTGCTTTAGGTGTGCGAAACGTGGTGTTTTGTGGCGGTGCGGGTTCTTTAATTAAAGAGCAACAAGTTGGCAAACTTGTTGCTGTTGATTCTGCAATTAGGGATGAAGGTATGTCATATCATTACCTCGAAGATAGTGATAAAGTCTTTGCTGAACCTTTATATTTGGAAAAATTTTGTGATTTTTTGCTGCAAAATCGTGTTATTTTCCAAAAAGGATGCACATGGACAACGGATGGCTTTTATCGCGAAACAAAATCAAAGCGAGATGCTTTCATTAAAGCGGGTGCGATTACTGTTGATATGGAGCAAGCAGGAATGCTCGCCGTATCTAAATATAGAAATATCAATTATGTTGGTTTATTATATTGTGGTGACGATGTTTCACAAGATTCGTGGGATAATCGCGCTTGGAGCAGACGTGGAGACATTCGCCGTGACATGGTTGAACTTGCTGTAAAATTCTTAGATGAACAAAAATAAAATGAAAAATCTCATTGGTGCCATTTTAGTAAATGGCTATGCAAACTATGATTCTGTAACGAATCAAATAACAAGATTAAATGAAGAATTTAATAAAAGAAACGTTAAAATTGACGTTATTTTAAGTTCAGATTCCATAGCATATGTTGATAATGATGGTGTCATAAAATGTACTTTAAAACCATATAATTTTATTGTTTTTTTAGATAAAGATAAACATATCTCAATGCTTCTTGAAAAAGCTGGTTATAAATTATTTAATTCATCAAAAGCTATTGAACTTTGTGATGACAAAATGCTAACTTACATAATTTTAGGTAATAAGGGATTAAAGTTAGCAAAAACATATTCATCACCATTATGCTATACGCCTGATGCTGATTTTATGAAGTATAGTTCTGTTGTATTAGAGAATTTATCTTTTCCATTTTTAATTAAAGAAAACTTTGGTAGTTTAGGAAAACAAGTTTACTTAATTTCAAATATTGAAGAATTTGAAAGAAAAGAAAAAGAATTACAAGGTAAGCCGCATCTATATCAACAATTTATTTCCGAATCAAGCGGTGTTGATTATCGTGTAATTGTTATTGGAAACAAGGTTGTTGGCGGAATGAAAAGAAGTAATCCAAATTCGTTTATAGCCAATATTGGTTCTGGCGGTGTTGGAACTCCTTATGATGTACCTGATGATATGAAAAAGGCTGCGGTTTCCGCATCGAAAGCACTAGGATGTGATTATTGTGGGGTAGACTTTGTTATAAATAACCAAAATGAAGCCGTTTTAATAGAAGTGAATTCTAATGCGTTCTTTAAAAGTTTTGAATCTGTAACGGGAATAAATGTTGCCACAATTTATTGTGATTATATATTAAAACATTTAAAATAGAGTTATGACGAGAGCAGTAAGCAAATTAATAATATTTGGAAATTGTATTTTGGTTCTTTTATTAGGAATCGCAAATATTTTTTTGATTGTAAATTTTTGGCAAAACCTTAGTATTTGGGAAATTATTTTTAATTGTTTAAATGTTGCTGCTTATTTGTTAGTGGCCTGGATTATTATTTTCCTTTTATCAAAAAATTTAAAAATCCATTTACTATATTATGTTAATGGTTTGATTTTTGTTTTTGGAATAATGTTTATTGTTTCAGCTTGTTTGACAAAAACTTATGGTGTTCTTGTATATAGTATTTGTTATGCTTGTTTTAATATATTTGTTACAATAACCAATTATTTTGGCTTTATTAAGAATCATAGGAGAATAGTGTGATATGGAAAAATTTGAGATATTTAGAGGTATTTTAGAACAAGACTTTGCGAAAGCAAATTGTACATTTACAGGAATTCCTTTTGATAAAAATGCATCAATTGGAAAAGGGGCTAGTTTAGCTCCTGATCATATTCGTGAATTATCGAGAATGGTGCCAGCCACTACTATGAATGGCTATATTCTTGAAGATGTTCGTTTATATGATAATGGCAATATTACTACTGAGAACTTTGATAAAATAAAAGCTAAAGTCCTTCAAATATATAAGAATGGGAAGTTTAATTTTATTATTGGTGGTGATCATTCAATTGCTATTCCGACTGAACAAGCTTTTTATGACTATGCTACAAGTCTTGGAAAAATACCAACCATTATACACATCGATGCTCATCCTGATATTTGTGATATTTATGAAGATAATAAGTTTTCACACGCTTGTCCAAACAAAAGATCTTTAGATTATGGATATAAAGATGAAAATATTACAATTGTTGGAGTTCGCGGATTTGAAGCTCAAGAAACAAAACTATTTATGGAGCATCCTTTAATAGATGTTTTTAAAGCTTCTGATGTTAGATTGATGGGCGCCCGTGGATTAGTTAATTATTTAAAGAATAAATATGATGACAATCATCTTATTTATCTTTCTTATGATATTGATGCTAATGATCCAGCTTATGCTCCAGGAACTGGTACTCCAGAACCATTTGGTTTAACAAATTGGGAAGTTATTGATACTATTACTGGTATTATTTCTCAACTAAATGTTGGTACATTTGATTTAGTTGAAGTTTCACCAAAGCTTGATACTAATGATATGACTTCTTATTTAGCAATTAAAACCATCTATGAAATTCTTTATACTTGGAAGAATAAATAATGTGGTCAAGTATTTTAAAAGATGTTCATAATAGTAAAAATATGCAAGAACTGCTCAGTTTTTTAAATACTGAGTATAAAACACATACCATTTATCCACCTAAAGATGACCTTTTTAGATGTTTTAAAGAATGTAAAGAAGAGGATTTAAAAGTAATTATTATAGGCCAAGATCCCTATCATGAACCTCATCAAGCTAATGGCTTAGCTTTCAGTGTTAATGAAAACATTATGCTTCCTCCGTCATTACAAAACATTTATAAAGAAATTGAAATAGAATTTCATGAAAAATGTAAGGAATCGGGAGATTTAACATATTTAGCAAATCAAGGTGTGCTTTTATTAAATAAGTATTTAAGTGTTGTTGCTCACGAACCTTTATCACACAAATGTAAATTATATGATGATCTTTTTATTGATATTATTACTTCAATAGAAAAATTTGAAAATAAACCATTAGTTTATATGTTATGGGGTAATGAAGCTAAGAATGTAATTCCATTAATAACAAATCCAAAACACAAGATAATAACTGCAGTTCATCCATCGCCTTTAAGTGCAAATCGGGGCGGGTGGTTTAATACTAATATATTTATTAATTGTAATAATTATTTGAAAGATAACGGGATTAAAACTATTAATTGGGTAAATAAATAGACTATAATAGTTAAGCGGGGGCTCTATGGAAGGGCTGAGATGATATTGAGTTGGATATCGTACCGAACTTGATCTAGGTAATACTAGCGGAAGGAGAAATTATAATGATTAAGGAAATTTTTAAGGAGATTAAATCACATCAGGCCCAATTTTGGGAAATTTTAACTGCTTTTGTAGTAACAATTGTTGGTTGCGTATTATTAACAATGGATATCCTTGTTTATAAATCCAATGGTTCTAAACAATTTATTGCAGGAACGGCAGTGTTTTTTGGTGCTAAGGACTTTCCATTAAATGGTTTTATTGGCTTCTTAAGGTTGTTTATTTTTGCTTTACCTATTCTTGGTTTACTTTTAGTATGCACATCATATTTTATAAAGCCATTGAAAGGAATGGGCTCATTATTCTTGATGTGTTCAGCCGTTTTAGTACTTTGTGTTCCTTATTTTATTGATCAAAATGGTGACATTTATGGGGGAACGTTGAAACTAACGATTTATGGTTATGTTTCAATGAGCTTCTTTATAATTGGTGCAGTTTTACTTTTTATGTCCGAATACACTGATGAAATTTATTCAGTTGGTGAAATCGCTGAAACCGCAATGCTTCTAGCAATGGCTGTTTTGTTCTCATATATTAAGATTTATTCATCTGATTTTGGGAGCATTAACTTACAAATTATTCCACTGGCTTTAATTGCATTTAGATGTAAATCATCCAGAACGTTCTTATTCTGCGGTGTTATTTATGGTTTGATTACATGTTTCTTAGATGGTTATGGACTATATTCTTATCCATTAGAATATTTAATTGCTTTTGGTAGTGTATGTATTTTATCATTCTGCCGTAAACCATTATTAAACGAAGGAAAACCTGTAGTATACGGATATTTTCTAATTGCTTTACTACTTGGAATTTCAACTTGTATTCGTTATCTTTGCTGTGTTGTTGATGCTGTTTTCTTTTATGGAACAACTTGGTCTCAAGCTTTTGTTGGGGCAGCGCTTCCTGTATTTATTTCTGGGTTATTTGCAATTGTTGTTATGGAAATTTTCTATACAAAACCAATATTCCTTATCAACAAAATGTTTCCACCAGCTGATTATAAGGAATTAACAAAAACGGATGTGGTTGTCGATACAATTGAAGGCGATGATACTTTTAAATAAAATATCAAATAATTAAGAACGGTTGAGTTATTTTAGGCATTTATTCTCATTGTATAAATGCCTTTTTATTATTTTTGTTTCTTATTGTATAATAACTATGTATTTTATAAATAATTTGATATAGTGAATACTCAAGGAGTTGTTTATGATAAAAAGAAAAACTGATGAACAAATAGCGACTGAAAATAAATTAGATGAAAATAAAGCAATTGAAGAAACAAAAGAATTAAAAAAAGATGAAACTTTAGATTTAAAAGAATCTGAAGAAACCTCTGAGAAAGTATATGATATTGATAAAGATTTTGTTAAGCAATTAGACGAACAAAAAAAGCAATATAACAAAAGTATGACTTTAAATAGAGTGCTTTCTATTGTTGTTATGATTGCTGTTTTGGTTATGGCCACATTAATATTTACGATTTGGTTAAAAGCTCTCGGCGAAGTGGTGAGCATCATACTTGTGGTCGTTTGCTGTGTTGTTTTGCTTGTTTACAATTTCGTTGGGAAGAAATTGATTTCAAAAAAAGCGGCCAAATACATAGAAGCTTATTATAGTATATTGATTTCTCATTTCTTAGCTTTTGAGGGAATTAGTGAAGTTAATAATACAGCTAAAGGCAAAATTGATAAACAAATTTTCATTGATTCTCGTAGTTATCTTGACATCGTTGATACTGGATCAAGAAACGTCACCACATTTAAGTATAAAGAAGACAAATATACAATGGCAGAAGTAGCCGCTCAAATTAAAGGAAAAAAGTATCTTGAAGCAATTTTTGTTGGTAAACTTCTTTATTGTGATAATAAATTGAATTTTCCGGGTCGAGTTCTTATTTCAGTCAAAGGCAAAAACGATTTATGGAAACCAGTCGATGATATTCAAGGACTGAGTGTAGTTGGCGAAAACAAGCGCTTTATTATTTATTCAAATTATGAAAAATATCGTACGATATTAACTCGTGAGGTTATTACTCTTATAGAAGGTTTTTATGTTAATGCTCATCTTTTTGATGTGTTTATTTCAATTCAAGCTGGTAGAACTTATGTAGGTCTTGATCTTGCTTCCGATTTAATGGATATTCCAACCAATAAAGATTATGCTGCCCAACCTAATGAAGCCTTAGGAGAAAACATCGAACGTGCTGTTAAATTAATAGATGCTATTAATAATCCAACGAAAGGCAAATAATAATGAATTATCCGATTTCTATTAAAAGTTTTAAACACGATGGTAGTGTTCACCGCAGTTGGTACAACATTTTTGTTGTTGAAAATAATAGTGAATTTATTATTGTGGCTTCAATAAAATCGGGAGTTATAGAAGGTAAGGGTCGTAAGTGGGTAGCTCGAGAGCCAGCTATTACTGTTTTTCCTAAACATAAATGGTATAACGTTTGCTGCATGATTCGTGATCAAGGAGTATCGTATTATGTTAACCTTGCCTCTCCTTTAACGATGGAAGATGGTTGTATTAAATATGTGGACTATGATTTGGATCTTAAATATAGTTACAATACACCTATAAAATATCTTGATATTAATGAATATCGTAGTAATTCAAAACTAATGAATTATGACGACCATTTGGATGGAATTCTAAGGAATACAATAATTGAAGTAAAAAAACTTATGATTGCTCATAAGTTTCCGTTTAATGATAATGAAATTCTTAAAATTTATAATAATTTTATGAAGGAACAAAACTAGTTTACTGATTCAATTTTCTTAATAACGCGTTGAACCTCATCAATTCCTGGTTCAATGCGTCTTTTTTTACCATCATAATTACAGACATCACCGATAGCAAAAACGTTTTTGTATATTGTTTCGCAATCTTTATTAACACTAATGTATGGGCCTTCTTCTTTTGACAACATAAATTTATTAACTTGAGGAACTGTTCCAAAATTGCAAATAACAGCATCACAATTTAGTGTCTCAGTGTGTTTATCTTTAACAGATTGAATAACAACTGATACAGCTAATGAATCTTGAATGTTTAAACGTAAAGGAACAAAAGAAAGGCAAATACGGAGATTTGATAAACCTTTGATAGTATCGGCATTCCCTCTGAATTCATCACGACGATGAACGAGAGTAATGTGCTTAGCGATGCCTGTTAATTGTTTGGTCCAGTCGAGAGCAGTGTCGCCACCGCCAAAGATAACAATATTTTTATCTTTAAAGTCGTTTTTATTGGTAACCGAATAGAAGATGTTTTTACAAGCTTCTTCGCCTTCAATGCCCATTTTGCGTGGAGCGGCTAAACCAACACCTACAGCAAGAACAACAATATCATAGACTTCTTCGCCACGATTTGAACAAATAATGAAACGATATTTTGGAGCTGGTTTAATGCCAGTAACAGTCGTGTTTAAAAAAATGTCTCTATGATCACATAAAGAGTAAAGAATATTAACATAAGAAGAAGCGATAAGAGGTTTAATATCAACCAAATCTTCAATCTTCTTTTCGGGATAAAATTTTGGAATTTGGCCACCTAAAACTGGTTCAGCCTCATATAGCTTAACGATATATCCTTTTTCTTTGAATTTGATATAAGCATTTAAGCCTACTGGACCGCCGCCAATTATACATACAGATTTCATGCATTTATTATAAAGCATTTTTATTTGTTTGTGTTATAATTGTTTGGTAAATTATGGAAAATGAAATTGTTATTTTAACGCATTCAAAAGAAGACACTATTCGCTTAGGAATTGCGATATCCTCTTTTCTTAAAAGAGGGGATGTTATCGAGCTTGGCGGAGATCTTGGAGCTGGAAAAACTACTCTTACTCAAGGTATTGCTCAAGGTCTTGGCATAAAATCTAAAATTATTTCTCCGACATTTAACATTCTTAAATGCTATTTTAATACTAAACTTCATCTATATCATATCGATGCTTATCGTTTAGAAAATAACAAAACTGATATTGGTCTTGATGAGTTTATAGATGGCGACGGTGTTTGTGTTGTTGAGTGGCCTCAATATATCAAAGAGTTGCTTCCTAGCGATGCCTTAATAGTTGAAATTGTTAATAAAGGAGATAATAATCGTTCGATTACTATTCGTTCTAACAATTCGAGATTTGATGATTTAATTTCTGGAATTAGGAGTTTTTAATATGTATACATTATTATTGGATAGTTCAAACATTAAATTAGCTGTTGGTTTAGCTAAAGATAATGTTTTAATTGATGTTATTTGTTATGATGCATGGCAAAGACAATCAGAATATATGATTAATGAAATTGAAAATCTTTATAAAAGAAATAATATTTTACCTAAAGATATTTCTGAAATTGTAACAAGTTATGGTCCAGGTTCTTATACTGGCATACGTATTGCGTTAACGATTGCAAAAGTAATGGCGTATGCTTTAAATTGTAAATTATTTCTTGTTTCATCGTTAGAAATTTTAAAAGATGAAAATAAAGATTCTTTGTGCGTTATGAATGCCCGCAGTAAGAGATCCTATGTTGGAATATACGGGAATGGTAGAGTTATTTTAAATGATTGTGTTATGACTAATGATGATTTACTTAAGTTAATTCAAGAAAATAAATATGTTTTATGTGGTGATACTGAGTATTTATTACTTGAGGGATTTGAAAGTAATATCTTAGATGTTATGTTGAAGATAAAACAAAATATCGCTCCTGTAGATAATATTCTTGGAGTCAAACCTATTTACTTAAAGGATTAATTATGAATTTCGTTAAAGGCTGCGAATCTTTAATAAATGATATTGTGGCTATTGAAAAAAACTGTTTTTCTCAACCTTTTGGGAAAAACGATATTGAAAGCGATTTAAAGACAAATCCCTTCTCAAGATTCTATCTTCTTGAAGACAACAACAAATATGTTGGATATATTTCTTACTGGATTACTTTTGATAGCGCGACTATTTGCCGCTTTGGTGTTTTAAAAGATGAAAGAAAAAAAGGCTATGGACAAAAGCTACTAGACTACGCAATTAAGGATTGCAGTGAAAGCGGCGTATCAATTATTACTTTGGAAGTACGTGCTTCTAATAAAGAGGCAATTAATCTATATTTAAAAAATGATTTTACAAAAATCACTACAAAACCCCATTATTACAGTAATGGAGAAGATGCCATATATATGGCAAAAGGAGTGTAATTATGGCAACAATATTAGCAATTGAATCAAGTTGTGACGAAACAGCTGTTGCAATTATTAAAGATGGAACTTTGCTTTGCAACGTCGTTTCTTCACAAATTGAGGTTCATCAAAAGTATGGTGGAGTAATGCCAGAAATTGCATCCCGTTTACATCTTGAAAATATCGGGGCTGTTCTTGATGAAGCTTTAGCTAAATCAAATATTAAACTTGAAGAAGTTGATGCCTTTGCTGTCACGCGTGGTCCAGGCCTAATTGGTGCTCTCCATGTTGGGCTTCAAGCTGCTAAAACATTAGCTTTAGTCTACAATAAACCATTAATCCCAGTTCATCACTTAGCTGGGCATATTTATGCCAATGAATATATTACAAATTTTGTTTTTCCAATGTTGGCTGTTGTAGTCAGTGGCGGAAACACAGAATTGGTATTAATGAAGGATCAATTAGAATTTGAAATTATTGGTGAAACTCAAGATGATGCCATTGGTGAATGCTTTGATAAAGTAGCGCGCGTAATAGGCTTACCTTATCCAGGTGGTGTTGCTATTGATAAGCACGCAAAAACTGGTAAACATATTTATGCATTTAAAACACCACATGTTCAAGAAAAATATGATTTCTCATATTCTGGTTTGAAAACTAGTGTTATTAATTTTGTTAATTCTTGTGATATGAAAAGTATTCCATATAACATCGATGATATCGCTAAATCATTTCAAGATGTAGCTGTAGATGTTGTTGTTGAAAAAGCATATATGGCTGCAAAAGAATACAATGTTAAAATGGTATGTTTAGCTGGTGGCGTTTCCGCCAATTCTTATTTAAGAGAACAATTTAGTGAAAAATTTCAAAATGAGCCAATTCAATTAGTTATCCCACCATTATGGTGTACAACCGATAATGCTGCGATGATTGCGAAAGTTGCTACCCATTTATATGACAAAAAAGTGTTTGCCGATTTGTCTCTAGGAGTTGATCCAAATTGGCGCATCGAAGATTATCTTAAGTTTTAGTTTTAAAAAAAATAATTATATCTTATAATTAAACAACAAAGAGGAAAGTTTTATGCAAAAAAGAGATTTAAACGATAAAATTCTTTACGAAAGCATTTTATCAAAAGACAACGAATTCATTACTGGAACTAAAGTACATTTAGAAGGTTGGGTTAAAACCAATCGTGATAATGGCGCTGTAGGTTTTATTGAATTTAATGATGGAACTTTCTTTAAGAATATTCAACTTGTGTATAGTGATTCAATCGAAGGGGGAAAAGATATTCCTCATTATGGAATGGGAAGCGCTATCGCTGTTGATGGTGTTGTTAAATTAACTCCTGAAAATAAACAACCTTTTGAAATTAGTGTTGAAAAGATAGTATTGCTTGGTGGAGTCGATGAAGATTATATGCTCCAAAAGAAGAGAGCATCCTTTGAGTATTTAAGAGATTATGCTACTTTAAGACCACGTACAAATACTTTTAATGCAGTTTATAGAGTTCGTTCAGATTTAGCATTTGCAATTCATAGTTATTTCCATGAACATGGATTTATTTATGTTCATACACCAGAAATTACTACTAATGATGCTGAAGGTGCCGGTGAAGCATTTAAAGTTGTTACCGATTTAAAGAAACCTGCTGAGTTTTTTAATGCGAATGCGAGTTTAACCGTGTCGGGTCAATTACATGTTGAGCCTTTTGCTTTAGCTTATCGTGATGTATATACGTTTGGTCCTACATTTAGAGCAGAAAAATCAAATACGACTCGTCATGCAGCCGAATTTTGGATGATTGAACCAGAAATTGCTTTTGCCGATCTTGAAGATGATATGAAATTAATTGAAGATTGTCTTAAATACGTTATTAAATATGTTCTTGAACATGATAAAGATGAAATGGAATTCTTTAACACTTGGGTTGATAAGGATTTAATCGCTAGATTAAACCATGTTGTCAATTCAGACTTTAAAGTTTTGACATATACCGAAGGAATTAAGCTTCTTCAAGAAGCTGTTAAGAACGGCGTTAAATTTGATGTTAGTGATATTAAGTGGGGAATGGATTTGCAATCTGAACACGAAAGATATCTTACTGAAAAGATTGCCAAATGCCCACTATTCCTTATCAATTATCCTAAAGAGATTAAAGCTTTCTATATGAGATTAAATGATGATGGCAAGACAGTTGCAGCAGCCGATTTATTGGTTCCAGGAATTGGCGAACTTGTTGGTGGTTCACAAAGAGAAGAGCGTGTTGAACTATTAAAAGCCAAGATGGAAGAAATCGGCAACATCAATGGACTCGAATGGTATCTTGATACACGTCGTTATGGCGGATGCAAACATGCAGGATTTGGAATCGGTTTCGATCGTTTAATTATGTATGTTACTGGAATGACCAATATTCGTGATGTACAGCCTTATCCACGTACATTTGGCTCTATTAAATATTAATTATGGACACGAATAATGTAAGTAACGTAACAAACGTTAATGAAAAATCTTTAAATAAGAAAAAACCAGTGATTCTTTCTCCTGAAGATAAGAAACATCTAGTTTATTTCCGACTATTTATTATTATTTCTATCTTTGTGTTAGTTTTATTAGGTTTAATTATCTATCAAATATACGGACTAGTTGTTAGATAAAATAAAAACAGAAGCCTTATGCTTCTGTTTTTTCATTTTGTTTTGTTTCGCCAACTACTTTTGGTTCAGTTGTAACAGCGTATGTAACGGCGCCATTATTAGATTTAAAATTTGCTAAATTATCAAACTTTACATTATCAAGATTCTTTTCATAAATAGAAATTGATAGCTTTAATAATCGATATTTACGAGCTAAAAAACCTTGAATTGTAAACATATACCATCCTAATCCAATAACAAAAGCTGGTGCAAAGATATAAGATCCAATCGCTTGAACTTCAAAATGTGGAGCTTGTAATAGTGGAGCCCATCCCGATATCAAAGTTATACCAAAAAAATTAGCAGTTGGGGCTTTAGAATAATCCCACAAATATAGAATCGTTGCAAATCCATTGCCACCTTTATAAGAATTTGTAGTTCCTTCTATTAAAGTTCCGTAATCAGTAAATAAGCCTGCGAAATTCCAATTATTTTCAATGCCCATTGTAATTAATGCAACAATTAAAGAAGCAATTATAATTGTAAAAGGAATACGTGCATCAAAGTAAAATTGAACTCTATTTTTATAGTTTGCAACTTTTCTAAATTGTTTTGCATTTGTAATGACTCCGGTAACAACTGTATCGTGCATTAATTTATCGAGTTTTTTTGCTTGTAATTTAACTATTTTTTCAATTAATAAGGCTACGAAAACTGCAAAGGCAATTATTACAATAAGAACAAATACTAATGCAATAATAAATCTTTTATCGTTTTCTGTTAAAGCTAACAAAAAATTATACATATTATTTTACCTCCTTATTGTCTTCAGAAGGTACATCAACTATATCAGGTTGTTTTTGTTCTATTTGTTGCGGTTCTGCATTATTTTCTATGGTTTTGGGAGCATGATAATCAAGAGGATTGTTATTTTGATTATCAATAGCTTGTGGATTCGTGGTATTTGGAATTTGTCCTTTTAAAATATCTGCAGTATTAACATCTTTTCCAACAAAATAATTATTTACAATTGTTTGTTGCGTTGAATTATTGGTTGTATTATTTTGCGTATTGTTCATAACAGGTTGAGATTGTTGATTGACTGCAGTATTGTTTTGAGCATTTACTAAATCTAGAACAACTTGATCTTCGGCCGTAAAGATAGACATTTTATCGCCTGTAAAGAATTTAATAATGGCAATAACCCACTCAACAAGAAAAAGTCCAACTGAATAAACTGCAAAAAGAGCATATACGAGCACGATGAAAGGAGAACATATTACATAGGCTAATCCTTTAAAAAAAGTTTTAAAGAAGCTCATTTTACTGTCCCCTTATCACGTTTTGTGATTAATAACATTATATACAATGCTACAACAAAAATCATTGTTTCAAATATTAATATTTGAAATGGTTTTATTATTTGTGGTGAAAATATTAAGAAAAACATTATTGATAAAACGAATGAACCGCCAATTATCCCAATGGTTAGTGCACTAATGTTTTTAAATTTTGTAATTTCAAAAATAATTAGTGTAAGAGATATACAAAATAACAATATTGGAAGCATTCTTAATGCTGGAGTAAAAATAAAAATTATTGATAAAATATCTAATAGAATTGCAATGACTAACGATATTACATTGAAATCTTTGTCCAAAATAATTGAGATTTGTAGCGATTTTGCAATAATTATTGTAATTAAGACTGATATTGTAACTTGAACAAAACTTAAAAAGAAAACGAACGACGGCCCAATTTCAAAAATATAGTTAAATTTACTTAATCCAAAAGACGTAATTAAAATGTTTAATACATCTATTTCATAAATAGCCTTGATGATAGGTAATGTTATATATGTTGTACTTAATGAAACGAGAGAACATAAAATCATTGTGTTCTGTAGGCTTATTTTGTATTTTATACATATTCCAATAGCCAATCCTAAAACTAAAGAAGGTATTATATAAAATAAAGTGTTAGAAATATCACTGATATTCGTTAAAAAGCATAAACCGGCTGCCACTATAAAGTAAAAAGGATAGTATTTTAAATCACAAAAAAGAGCCTCAACTACACT
Organism: Candidatus Alectryobacillus sp.; assembly: GCA_036735985.1. Classification (GTDB taxonomy): domain Bacteria; phylum Bacillota_I; class Bacilli_A; order RFN20; family CAG-826; genus Alectryobacillus. Next base: position 78,803 of record DAINNH010000001.1, read on the forward strand.
TATTGAAGGGAAAAATAATAAAAGATAAATAAAAGATCCAGGTACGAACCTAATAAATAATACAAAAACCACGTCAATTGCACATAGCAAAGCTATTAATGATATGTTGTGAATTGCATCATTTTTAAATTTAAATTTCGTCATATGTAAATATTATACAAATATTCTTTTAAATATTAACTTTTATTAAAGATAACATGTAAACATGTTATAATTTTAGGGATATGAAAGATTACTTAAAAGAACTAAATGCTAACCAATTAGAGGCTGTTTCAGACCAGGCTCAATATATTAGAATTATCGCAGGAGCGGGCAGCGGTAAAACACGAGTTTTAACGTACCGTATTGCATACTTGATTGAAAATTATCATATTTTACCTGGCCAAATTTTAGCTATAACTTTTACAAACAAAGTAGCTAATGAAATGAAAGAAAGAGCAACAAACTTAGTTGCTGAATATTTGCAAAAACCGCTTGAAATTATGACATATCATAAATTTTGCGCGATGTTTTTAAGAAGAGAAATATCGGTTTTAAATTTTCCACGAAGTTATGCTATTTTTGACGATGATGATCAATTGAAATTAATAAAAGATATTGCAGAAAGCAAAGGTTATTCACGTGGTGATAAATTTGTTGATGTTGTTTTAGATTATATTTCATACCATAAAGGTAAAGGCGAATATCCGGCAGATATTAATACTAATAAATTGGATTTACGTTTTCCTGACGCAAAAAAATGTTTAGAGTTTTATAAAGAATACGAAGCTCAAAAAAGCGCCAATTTTTGTTTAGATTTCGATGATTTAATTCTCAAAACTATTCAAATACTTGAAAATTATCCAGACATTCGTACTAAATGGAGCAAATATTATAAACATGTTTTAATTGATGAATTTCAAGATACAAATGACCTTGAATTCAAATTAGTGAAACTTTTACTTAATGCAGATACCTCATTATATGTTGTTGGTGATCCAGACCAAACTATTTATACTTGGCGTGGTGCAAATCAAAAAATTATTCTAGATTTAAATAATAGTTTCCCTACATTAAAAACGATTGTCTTGGATTTAAATTATCGTTCTACGAAAGAAATATTAAAAGTAGCGAATGCGCTTATTAGTAACAATAAATATCGAGTTGAAAAAAATTTGGTTACTGATAACGAAAAAGGAAATCCAGTGGCAGCTAAAATATTACAAACTCGTGTAGAAGAAGCCACTTGGGTTGCTGATAAAATTAGATATTTAAATTCTACCAATTCTGATTTCCATTATAGCGACGTGGCCGTATTGTATCGTTCCAACTATTTATCGTCACCTTTTGAAAATATTTTTACGAGATATCGTATTCCATATGTTATTTATGGTGGTTTAAGATTCTATCAACGTAAAGAAATTAAAGATGTTATTTCGTATTTAAGATTAATCATTAATCCTGATGATGATTTTGCTTATACTCGAATTGTTAATGAACCAAAACGTGGATGTGGCGAAACTAGTTTAAATTATTTAAAATCTGAAGCTTTGGCTCAGCACATGTCTCTTTTTAAATATATTGAAAATATTTCTAATTTTACAAGTGAAGTTGCCCCACGTATTGTTCGTGCACTTATCGCTTTAAATGAGAAAATTAAAAGAGCCCAAAAAAGATATTTAGAAGGCTTGGAGGCAATTTCTCAAATTATTGATGACTATGTTTCAGATATTGGTTATTATGACTACCTTGAAACACTTGAAGAGGGCGATGACAAAATCGCCAACGTTAAGCAATTAATGGACGATATTAAGGACTATTTTAAGAATGAGCAAGAAGCCACTTTAAATTTATTTCTCGAAAATGTTGCTCTCCAATCGGCTCAAGATGAAGTTAAAAATAACGATGTCGTTAAATTTATGACAATTCACGTAGGCAAAGGTCTTGAATTTAAATATGTTTTTGTTGTGGGTATGAATGAAGGCGTTTTTCCTTCACAACGCACTGTTATGGAATCGCCTATTTATGGCATGGAAGAAGAGCGAAGACTTTGTTATGTAGCCTTTACAAGAGCACGTAAAGAATTATTCATTACTGCTAATAACGATTATAGTTATACAAATGGTAATTATGCTACTAAGTCACGTTTTATAGATGAAGCTGGTATTACTCCTAAGAAAGAATATTCTTCTACAAAAATCTTTGAAAATACACCGCGAAAGGCCGGATTTATAGATAAGACAAATAATTCAGTTTTTACTGCTAAAAACGATAAAATTCAAGTAATTGATTGGCATGTAGGCGATTTATGCCGACATAAAGTTTTTGGCGAAGGTGAAGTTATTGAAGTAAAAGGCGATATAATTAAGATAGACTTTCATGAGGGTTTAGGTGTTAAATCGATTATAAGCACACACCCAGCTTTAAGCAAAGTTGAAGTAAAAACAGGGAAGGCATAATATGGATTTAGAAAATATACAAGTACACATGCGTGAACTTGAAAAAGCACTTGATAAATATAGTTATGAATACTATGTTTTAAACCAATCGAGTATTTCGGATGCGGATTTTGATCGCATGATGGAAGAGTTAATTTCACTAGAAAAAGAATATCCACAATTTAAATCTAAATCTTCTCCAACATCACGTGTTGGTGGCCAAGTTGTTGATTCTTTTAAAAAGATTAAGCATAAACGTATGATGCTTTCTTTGGGTGATGTCTTTAATTATGATGAAGTGATTGATTTTGATAAAAAAGTACGTGAAGTTTTAAAAGTTGATGAAGTTGAATATATGGCAGAATTGAAAATTGATGGGTTAGCCATGTCTATTGATTATGTTGATGGAAAAATCAATTATTGTGCCACTCGTGGTGATGGAACTGTCGGCGAAGATGTCACATCAAACGTTATTACAATTCGTTCAATTCCTGGATTTATTGCAACAAAGCAACCATTAGAAGTTCGTGGTGAAGTATATATGCCAAAAGCATCTTTGAAAGGTTTAAATGAACAAAACGAAAAAGAAGGCAAAACTCTATTTGCAAACTGTCGAAATGCTGCAGCTGGTTCGATACGTAATCTTGATTCCAGCATAGCCGCCAGTCGTAAACTTAATGCTTTTTGGTATTATTTTGTAAATGCTAGTGAATTTGGAATTACAAAACATAGCGAAGCTTTAAATTATATTGAAAAACTCGGTTTTAGAATTAATCCTGAAAATAGACTTTGTAAAAATATAAATGAAGTTATTAATTACATTAAAGAAATTGCTGTACGTCGTCCTTCTCTAGAATATGATATTGATGGAATTGTTATTAAAGTTAATGATTTGACAAAATATGATTCTTTAGGTTTTACAGCAAAGACACCAAAATGGGCAATTGCTTACAAATTTCCACCTGAAGAAGTTCATACTAAACTTCTTGATATTGTTTTAACGGTTGGTCGTACAGGACAAGTTACACCAAATGCTGTTCTTGAACCCGTTCGTGTTCAAGGATCATTAATATCTAGAGCTACATTGCATAATATAGAATTTATACAAGAAAAAGGTTTAAAGATTGGTGATGTAGTTGTTATACGTAAAGCGGGTGATGTTATTCCAGAAGTTGTCCGTCCTGTTTATGAATTGCGTGGAAAAGATGTTCGTGATTTTGTAATGCCTGATGTGTGTCCGATTTGTGGCGAAAAACTTGTGAGAATAGGGCCAAAACATTTTTGCACAAACGAACATTGTTTAACTAAAAATATTGAAATGATTATTCATTATGCGTCTCGTGAAGCCATGGATATTGACGGAATGGGAGATAAAGTTGTCGAAGAATTTTTCAATCAAGGATTTATCAAAGATATTCCATCTATTTATAATTTAAAAGAACATCGTGAAGAAATAATTAATACTGATGGATGGTCATATAAATCTACTGATAATCTACTAGCTGCTATTGAAAGATCGAAGCAAATGTCTTTGGAGAGATTATTATTTGGATTAGGAATTAGTGAGGTTGGTGAAAAAACTGCGCGAATCCTGGCTAAAATGTACTATAACATTGATAATTTAGCGAGTGCTAGTTATGATAATTTGACATCTATAAGTGATATTGGTCCTGTTTGTGCTCAATCGATTGTTGATTGGTTTGCTAAAGATACGAATAAAACATTAATTGAAACACTTAAGAATTATGGTCTTAATATGGTTTATACTGGTGTCACTGTTATTGAAACGAACAATTATTTCTATAAAAAGAAAGTCGTTTTAACAGGAACTTTAAATGCTTATGGACGTAAAGAGGCAACTGAACTTCTTGAAAATTTAGGAGCTAAAGTTCAAGGAAGTGTTTCTAAGGCGACAGATATTGTTATTTTTGGTATTGATCCAGGTTCAAAATTTGATAATGCACTTAAATTAGGTGTAGAAACAATGAATGAAACTGAATTTATTGATAAACTTAAAGAGATTAAGAAAGTTTAAGTTAAGGAGATTATATGAAAGAAGTTAATGAAGCGGTCTTGAAAGATGCCGCGAACAGATTACTATTTGACATGTCAGAGGAACAATATAAAACATTGCTTGCTGAATTTGATGTCATGATTAAACAAATGAAATTGATTAGCCAAATCGACGGAATCGATGAAGCCGAACCTATGACTTTTCCTTTTGAATGTACAACAGATTATTTACGTGAAGATATTCCAGGAGAAACTTTATCAATTCAAGAAGTTCTCAAAAATGCGGGTTCTGTAGAGGATAATCAAATTAAAATCCCAAAGGTGGTTAAATAGTATGGATATTTTAGATATGACAATTGTCGATATTCATACTGCATTAGTTGAAGGGAAAATTACGGTTTTAGAATTGGTAAAAGAAGCTATTAAAAGAGCAAAAGAAGATACTAATAATGCCTTCGAGTATATTTGTGAAAAAGAAGCATTAGAATTTGCAGCTACTTTAACAAGTGTTGAAAAAGATAATTATCTATATGGAATTCCTTTTTGTTTGAAAGATAATTTTTCTACCAAAGATATACAAACAACAGGATCATCTAACATTTTAAAAGATTATATTCCAGTATTCGATGCAACTGTTTGTAAAAAAATGAAAGAAGTAAAAGCAGTTTTAATTGGAAAAACAACTCTTGACGAGTTAGCAATGGGCGGAACAGGTACTACAGGACATAAAGGTATTACCCATAACGCTTATAGTAAAGAAAGATTGTGTGGAGGCTCCTCTTGTGGTAGCGCCGAATGTGTTGCATCTTGCGTTGTTCCGTTAGCGCTTGGAAGTGATACTGGTGATTCGGTAAGAAAACCTGCATCTTATAATGGTATTGTTGGTATTAAGCCAACTTGGGGACGTATTTCTAGATATGGTTTATTCCCATTTGCTCCATCAATGGATCATGTAGGATATTTTACTCGTAGTGTTGAAGATAGCGCTATTGTCCTAAAAGTATTAGCTGGTCGTGATTTGCTCGATGCAACTTCTTCTACTATTGATGTTCCAGATTATTTTAATAAGTTAAAATTAGAAAAATCTTCAAGAATCGCAGTCATTCCTCAAATAATTGATTCAATTAAAGACAAAGAAATAAGAAATAAATTTGAATATTTATGCAATGATCTGAAATCAAAGGGTTTTTTTATTGACAATGTTAATATTGATATTAAATTATTGAAGGCAATTTTGCCAACGTACTTTATTATTTCTTGTGCTGAAGCAGGTAGTAATAATGCAAATCTTGATGGCATAAAATTTGGTGCTCGTAAAGAAGGTGCCTCTTATGAAGAATTAATGAAAAACACAAGAACTGTTGGTTTTTCAGAATTAATCAAACGAAGATTTATTACTGGAAGTTTTGTTTTAATGAGCGAAAATCAATCTGAATTATTTATAAAAGCTCAAAAAACACGAAGATTAATTGTAAATGCCTTTAATAATGTTTTAAAAAGTTATGATGGAATTTTACTTCCAGCAGCTCCAACAATTGCCCCTAAGTTTACTGATGCTTCCGATAAATTATCAGATGAGTATTTAATTGCGGATAACTATTTGGCCTATGGAAATTTTGCAGGCTTGCCATCAATTACCTTACCATTAGGTTTTAAAGACAATATGCCTTATGGTGTAAATTTGACATGTAAGGCTTTTGATGAAGTAAATTTATTTGCAATTTCATCTTTAATTGAAAAAGAAACAGGGTATTATGATTTATCTGTAAATAATTATAAGGAGGGCAAATAATATGAATTTTGAAGCTGTTATAGGTCTTGAAATTCATGTTGAATTAAAGACAAGAGCTAAAATGTTCTCTTGGGCACCTAATGCTTTTTCTACTGAACATAATTGTAATGTTTGTGTGGTTGATATGGCATTTCCAGGCACAATGCCAACTGTTAATAAACAAGTTGTCATCGATGCTATTCGTGTTTGCAACGCACTTCATATGACAATTGATGATACATTAACTTTTGAAAGAAAGAATTATTTTTATAGCGACCTTCCAAAGGGTTATCAAATAACACAACAATTTCATCCAATAGGAAGAGATGGCTATTTGATTCTTGATATGGACGGACAAAAAGTTAAGATCGAAATTGAAAGATTACATATGGAAGAAGACACGTGCAAACAGTTGCATTTAAGTGATCATACTTTGCTTGATTACAATCGTGCGGGTGTTCCTTTAGTTGAAATTGTTTCGCGTCCACAAATTAAAAACGGAACCGAGGCGATGAAATATGTTGAAACTATTCGAAATATTGTTACATATGCAGGTGTTAGTGATGGAAAAATGGAAGAAGGATCATTACGTTGCGACGTTAATGTTTCGATTCGTCCATGTGGCGCCGAGTATTTAGGAACGAAAGTCGAGATCAAAAATCTAAATTCAATTGCTAACGTTCAAAGAGCAATTGATTTTGAAATGGATAGGCAGGCAAGGCTTTTATTAAAAGGCCTCCCAGTTCGTCAAGAAACTCGACGTTTTGATGAGATGAAAAAAGAAACCGTTTTAATGAGAGTTAAAACAGATGCTGTTGACTATAAGTATTTTACCGAACCTAATATTGTTCCAATTAAATTATCAAAACAATTTATTGAGGATGCTATCAATTCATGTCCAGAACTTCTTGAACAAAAGAAAGAAAGATATATTACTAACTTTAATTTAACTCCATATGACGCTGATGTTTTATTAAGCAATAAAAAAGTTGCCCAGTATTTTGAAAACGTTTGTGCGTTTACAAAAGAATATAAATTAGCGGCAAACTGGATAAATGTCGATGTTAATGCATACTTAAATAAAAACAATTTGTCTATTGATGAATTTGAGATTGTACCAGAAGATTTAGCATATTTAATAAACAATGTTGCCTCTGGAAAGATTAATTCAAAGATGGCTAGAGACTTATTTCAGAAATCTTTAAATGAGAATATTAGTCTTAAAAAACTCTGCGATTCGCAACCTAATGACACTATTAATGATGAAAATCAAATTCGTGAAATGGCAAAAGAAGTTATTAAAAATAATCCACAGATTGTTGCAGACTTCAAAGCTGGTAAAGATAGAGCACTTGGGTTTGTCGTAGGGCAAATAATGAAAGCCAGCAAAGGTAAAGCTAATCCAGTTGTTGCTAGTAGTATTTGTAAAGAAGAATTAAGTAAATAACAAAAAACTTCACCTTTAGATGGTGAAGTTTTTATTCATTTTCTTCTTGTCCTACAAAGAATATTGATAACATTCCAGGACCAACGTGAGCACCAATAACTGGCCCGACATTTGTAATAAATATATTTGGACACTTATCTTTAAATTTAAGCTCAAGTTTTTGCTTTATTAATAAAGCACCTTCAATATTATCAGCATTTCCAATCCAAATTTCATTTAAAGGGGCTACATTTCATTGATCATATTGTTCATAAAGCGTTTCTAAAAGCAAAGCAATAGCGTTTTTTGTGCCGCGTGCGGCTTTAAAAGGAATTAGACGTCCAAGAACGTCAATACGTAAGCAAGGCTTTAAATTTAACAATTTTGCAATTAAAGCTTTAGTTGCAGTTAATCGTCCACCACGTTGTAAAACCTTAATGTCATCAATTGTAAACAAACAATAAACGCGACTTTTCAATTTTTCAGCAAACGAAACAAGATCTTCAAATTTAATGTCTTTGTTATTAGCAAGTTTGTTAGCGACTTGATAAACATAAAACCCTTGCCCAACACATGCTAAAGCAGTATCGAGTACATATAATTCTGATTTTGGATATTTCGCATCTAGTTCTGCTTTTATATTTCTAATTGTATTATAAGATCCGCTTAAAGCACTTGAAAAAGACAAATAAAGCACTTTATAACCATTTTGTATATATTTTTCAATAGTATTTCTAGAATCAGATGAAGAAAGCTGAGATGTCTTATATATCTTGCCTTCACGCATTAAATCATAAAATGTTTTTATGGTCATTGGAGGATTTAAAGGATCATCTTTATAAATATTATCTCCAGACATAAAAAAGATAGGCAAAACCTCAATATCAAATTTTTCTATTATTTCTTTAGTTAAATCACTACATGAATCAGTAATGATTTTGATTTTTTCCATGTTTAATATTTTACTATATTTAACGTTTTGTTTCAATCTATGATGTGTTTAATTTTGAACAAAACCTTAAAAATTTATATGCATCTAGTTTTAAAAAAGACTATATTTGAAATTAATAACTAGATGTTTTATAATAAGAAACATGAAAAACAAAATTGATAGCATTAATGCTTGGTTAGATAAAATTGAAAAATCTTCAATCCCTGATTTCGACAAATTGCCTGAAGTAAAACTCTATATGAACCAATTGGTTGCGTATATTAACGAAATTTTGTCTCCATATACTTCTAAAGACCAAAAAGCTATAACTAGCTTCATGGTTAATAATTATGTGAAAGAAAAACTTATAGATCAACCTATAAATCGTAAATATAATCGTACTCAAATGGCTTATATTATTTCAATTTGTTTATTAAAACAAGTTGCCTCTATGGAGAATTTGCATGTTATTCTCGATAAAAAAAATGCTTCTATTAAAGGTAACGAATTATATTCTTTCTTTAAATCATGTGAAACTGAAACATTGGAAAGTGTATATCACAAAACTAAAATGCGTGTTGAGGCTGTTGAAAAGAAATATAAATCTGATATTACTAAATGTCATAATAAACCTGAACTTTTGAATAAAGTTAATAATCATTTAAATATTCAATTGGTTTATATAGCATTTAAGTTGATGGTTGAAGCACAAATTAATAAATTCTTTGCTGAAAAAATACTTGAAGAAGTATTAGGCAAAGATAAGTAGAAATAATCTTGGCTGTGCCAAGATTTTTTCTTTCTTTTTAATGATAGATTAATATAAATATTAATCTTTTTGAGTGGAAAAGGGATGTCTATTATGTAATAATTGTAATGGTCATAGGAGGAGCATTTATGGAAATTTTAGTGACTGGTGGTACTGGCTATATAGGTTCACATACTGTTATCGAATTAATTAAAGCTGGTTATACTCCAATTATTGTTGATGATCTCGTAAATTCTTGCGAAGAAGTTTTAAATCGTATTGAAAAAATTTCAGGTGTTAGACCAGAATTTCACAATATAGATGTCCGTGATGAAAAGAAATTAGATCAAATCTTTAAAAAACATCACTTTGAAGTTGTTATTCACTTTGCGGGTCTTAAAGCTGTTGGTGAATCTGTTTCAAAGCCTATTGAATATTATGATAACAATATTAATTCAACCATTTCTCTTGTTAACTGCATGTTAAAGAATGGTGTTAATAAGATTATTTTTTCTTCAAGTGCTACTGTTTATGGTACTCCAGAAAGAGTTCCTGTTACCGAAGAGGATCCTGTAAAACATGCGACAAATCCTTATGGCGAAACGAAGATTATTATTGAGCAATTGTTACAAAGCGTTGCTTTTGCGAATAAAGGTTTTAATGTTTGTTTGTTAAGATACTTTAATCCAATTGGCGCACATGAATCTGGCTTAATGGGTGAGGATCCACAAGGTATTCCAAACAATTTAATGCCATATATTACACAAGTTGCTGTTGGAAAATTACCTGTTTTAAGTATCTATGGTAACGATTATCCAACACCAGATGGAACTTGTATTCGTGACTATATTCACGTTGTTGATTTAGCAACTGGACATGTTGCTGCGATTAAGAAAATTCTTACAAATCCTGGTGTTTGTATTTACAATTTAGGCACTGGAAAAGGCACATCTGTTTATGAATTGGTTCATGCTTTTGAAGAGGCCAATCATATTAAAATTAATACTAAATTGGCTCCTCGTCGTGCAGGAGATGTTCCTGAGAATTATGCTAAATGTGATAAGGCGTTTAATGAATTAGGATGGAAAGCAACTCATACAATTGTCGATTCCTGTCGTGATTCTTGGAATTGGCAAAGCCATAATCCTCAAGGTTATAAGAAATAACTTATGAAGAAGTTGATAATATTAACCGCAATTCCTGGTGCCGGAAAATCAACTTGGGCAAATCAATTTATTTTAAATAATAAAAACAGTTACATTGTCTCAAGTGATGAAATCCGCAAGGAAATAGGCGGCAGTTATCAGTACTTTAAAGAAGAAGATCGTGTTTGGAAATTGTTTCTTGAACGAACTCATTCTTATGCTAAACTTGATGACGTCAATGTTATATTAGATTCTACTAATCTTAACGATTATTATCGTATGATGTATTTAAATGAAACTCCTGATTTTGATAAACATGTTCTTGTTTATTTAGATTGTCCTTATGAGCTTGCTTTAAAGAGAAACTTTGCTCGTCATGATGAAAAGATTGTTCCATTAGAAGCTATGGAAAAGATGAAAAATCTTTTTGAAGTTCCTAGTGATAAGATAATTAAATTATTCGATGAATATTTAATTGTTAAAGAACGATAAATCTCTATAGTGCCCTGTGGGCAAGTGGTAAGCCAGGTGGCTCTGAACCACCGATTCCCAGGTCCGAATCCTGGCAGGGCAGCCACAAAGATTACAATTCCCCTCTATTATGGATTTGTGTCCAAAATAGAGGGTTTTTGTTTTTTTAAAAAAACCATGCAAATTGCAAATAAAAGAGAAAAAACTCTCAAAAAGGATAGTTTTGTTTTAATTTAAATTAATGAATTGGAAAAATTTCTCGTGTAATTTTTGCTAAAAAATAGATATAATAATAATAGATTTATTAATAGGAGATAATTCACATGGATAATATTTCTTTTTCGTGTCAAAGTGGTGAAATACTACATGGTTTTCAATGGCTAGTTGATAAACCAAAAGCTAATATTATGCTTATCACCGGTTTAAATGAATATGCATTACGTTATACAAGATTTGTTCAATTACTAAATAATAATAATTATAATGTTTTTTGCTTAGATTATTTTGGTCAAGGTGCAAGTGCCATTAGTGTAAAAGACTTGGGCAAAGAACCAAAATATGGCTTCTCAAAATTTGTTGATGCCTTATATTTATTTCAAAGAGTAATTATGACTTTAAATAGTTTGCCAATTTATTACATTGGCCATTCAATGGGCTCCTTTATTGCTCAAGAATTAATACAACGTTATCCAAATTGTACTAAAAAAGTGGTTTTATCTGGCACAGCTGGTCCACAAAGCATTGTTTTACCAGGATATTTATTCTTAAAACTTACAGTTCATAAAGGAAATTGGGATAAAGTATGCAAAATTTCAGCTACTGCTGGTTATGAAAAAGGCGTTAAAGATCGTAAATTAGATTGTGATTGGCTTTCTTACAACGATGAAAATAATCTTAAATATTCAAAAGATCCTTATTCCCAATATCAACGTAGTAATGGGGCCCAACTTAATTTATTAACGGGATTAAAAAATCTTCATAAGAAGAAGAGAATGAAACAAATTAATCCAGAAACAGATATCTTAATGATATCGGGTAAAGATGATCCTGTTTCGAATTACACAAAAACAACTGATAAGCTCTTTAAATTATATGGTAAATGCGGTCATGCCAAAATTACTTATAAAGTTTATGGTCATATGCGTCATGAAATATTAAATGAAGTAAATCACGCAATCGTTGACCAAGATATTCTTGATTTCTTAGCTAAATAAAAAATGGGATTAGCCTGATTGGCTAATCCCATCTTTTTATGAATGATTTAGTTACTTAAATAAATTAGAAACAGCAAGACCCGTAGCAAGATTATCTCCATATATGTTATTAGTATAATTAAGACATAATGTATATAATTGAATGCTATCAACTTTTTGTTGTTCCATTTTAGAATCTAAAGCTTCTAAATCATTCATGTGATTTTCATAATTCTTATTCATAATAAACCTCCTTAATGTAGAAAATATCTCTTCTACATTTATGATATTAAAGTAATTTAAAGCAAATAAAATGATGAAAACGCTTTCTGTAACCGTTTTCATATTTTATGAATTTAGTGAAATCTCTAAAAGTATCGATAAATTCGATATTTTATGACTTTAAAATTTTTAGTATTTTTTGAAATATTTATATAGAATACGATAAATATTAGGTTATAATATTAAAGTTTGGGTGTTGCCTTGAATAACCACCCTATTAAAACAAGGAGTTTTTTATGGATTTACGTACTAAAAAAATTGCGGAGAATGCGATTGTTGCAGCTGTTTATTTTGTTGTAACACTTATATGCACTCCTTTTTCTTTCGGTCTTGTGCAATTTAGACTCTCAGAAGCTTTGATGATTCTTTGCTTCTTTCGTAAAGATTTTGTGATTGGTTTAACAATAGGTTGTTTATTGTCAAATCTCTCGATGTCAGCGAGTGTATTAGGATCAACAGGGTGGATTGATGTCCTAGTTGGGACAGGCGCAACTCTTCTTTCAGGTCTTTTGATGCCTTATTGTAAACGCATTTTTATTGCGACTTTGATGCCAGTCATTTTTAATGCAGTTATTGTTGGATTAGAATTAACTTATGCGTTTGAACTTGGGAATATTTGGGTATGCATGGGCTTTGTCGCTCTTGGAGAATTTGTGGTTATTAGTATATTTGGCTATGTTGCAATACTAATAATTCGAAAAAGATATAAAAATTTTGATAAAATAATAGATGCAAATTGTAATTTAGATGCGAAATGGTGATATGAATAAAAAATTTTATTTAGAAATCTTACACATTGATAAACAAACGGGAGCCCGTTATGGTATTTTGCATACGCCTCATGGTGATGTGGAAGTACCGATGTTTATGCCGGTTGGCACCGAAGCTAGTGTTAAAACTATAGCTCCAGAGGAACTCTATGCGATGCATGCAGGAGTTATTCTTTCAAATACTTATCATTTAAGTTTGCGTCCTGGAACGGACATTGTTAAAAAAGCGGGTGGTCTCTCTAAATTTATGAATTATAAGGGACCAACTTTAACAGATAGTGGTGGTTATCAAGTATTTTCCCTTAGCGATATGCGTCATATTCACGAAGAAGGAGTTACCTTTAAATCGAATATTGATGGAAAAATGTTATTTTTTTCACCAGAAATTGCCATAAAAGAGGAAGAAAACATTGGAGCTGATATAATCATGTCTTTTGATGAATGCATTCCTTATCCAACAACCCCGGAATATGTTCATGATTCGGTTGAGCGCACACTTCGTTGGGCAAAGCGTGGCAAAAATGCCCACGTTAAAAATGATCAGGCTCTTTTTGGAATTGTTCAAGGTTCTGATATTGAAAGTGAAAGAAAACATTGTGCTCTTGAACTAACTAAGATGAATTTTGATGGTTATTCAATTGGAGGAACTTCGATTGGTGAACCTAAAGAATCCTTCCTTAAAATGGTTGAGTATAGTGTTAAATATCTTCCAGAAGATAAGCCTCGTTATTTAATGGGTGTTGGTACCATTGGCTATATGCTCCAATCTATAGCGATGGGTGTAGATATGTTTGATTGCGTTTTACCAACTAGAATCGCCCGTCATGGTACTTTAATGACGAGTGAAGGACGTGTAAACATTAAAAATATAAAGTATAAAGAGGACTTTACGCCATTAGATCCTAATTGTGATTGTTATTGCTGTAAAAACTATACAAAGGCTTATTTAAGACACCTTTATGTTGCTGATGAAGCTTTTGGAAAAAGACTATTATCTTATCATAATTTGCGCTTCTTAATTCACTTTATGGAAGAAGCTCGTGAAGCGATTAAAAATGATCGTTATGGTGATTTTATGCAGGAAATGCTGAGTAAATATCAGGAAAGAGAATTTTAAAATGGATATTGAATTGTTTAATTTTGATCTCCCTGAGGAGTTAATTGCACAATCTCCTCTTGAACAAAGAGATGATTGTCGTTTGATGGTAATTAATAAGAAAAATAAAACTTATGAAGATAAGAAATTTTTCAATATTGTTGAATATCTCCATTCAGGTGATGTTTTAGTAATTAACAATACTAAAGTTATACCAGCGCGATTATATGCAACTAAAGTTCCAACTGGTGCGCATGTTGAAGTTTTATTACTTAAGGATTTAGGAAACGATGTGTGGGAAGCACTTATCGGCAACGCTAAAGCTGTTAAAGTTGGAACAAAATTAGAATTCGGTAAAGGACTTTTACATGCTGAATGTATCGAATCTTTCGATGAAGGAATTCGTCATTTAAAATTCACTTATAATGGGATTTTTTTGGAAATTCTAGATCAAATTGGTCTAATGCCTTTGCCTCCATATATTAAAAAACAATGTGAGAATAATAATGATTATCAAACTGTTTATGCCAAGATTAATGGTAGCGCTGCGGCTCCAACGGCCGGTTTTCATTTTACAAAAGATTTACTCGAACATTTAAAAGAACAAGGTATTGAAATTGTTGACGTAACTTTAACTATTGGTTTAGGAACCTTTAGACCAGTAAAGGTTAAAGATACTAAAGACCATATTATGCATAGTGAAGAGTATGAAATTTCAAAAATCGCTGCTGATCAGCTAAATTTGGCAAAAAAAGAACATCGTCGTATCATTGCTGTCGGTACAACATGTACACGAACGTTAGAAGCCAATCTTACAAAATATGGTGTATTCACTCCGACAAAAGAGGCGACAAATATTTTTATTTCTCCAGGCTATGAATATAAAGCAATTGATGCTTTAATTACTAATTTTCATTTACCAAAATCAACTTTAATAATGCTCGTATCTGCTTTCATGGGCCGTGAATTTACACTTGATTGTTATAAACATGCTGTGGATGCGAAATATCGTTTCTTCTCCTTTGGAGATGCCATGTTTATTTATGAATAACGTTATTAATTACTATTTAAAATCTCAACAGATCATAAATAATTTAGATAAAAAGGCTGCAAAACCTAAACTTTTATTACACGCTTGTTGTGGAATATGTATGATTTATCCATTAGATTATTTAACGCCTTATTTTGATGTTACCATTTATTATAGTAATTCCAATATTTTTCCAAATGAAGAATTTGAAAGAAGATATGCAACACTTTGTGAATATTTGGAAATTTTTTTCCAAAAAACAGGGATTCGTGTAAATTCAATTAAGGCTAATTATAATCATGAAACATTTGTACAAGATTTATTACCATATAAAGATTTGCCAGAAGGAGAAGAACGTTGTTTCATTTGTTATACAAAACGCATGGATGAGGCATTTAAATATGCTGACGAGAATGGTTTTGATTTTTTCACTACAACTCTAACAGTTTCAAGGCAAAAAGACTCACAAGTTATTAATCATATCGCTGAAAAACTTCAAAAGAATTACTTTAATTGTAAGTATTTTTATAGTGATTTTAAGAAAAATGCAGGTGGCGAAATTGGAAATAAGAGAGCTAAAGATCTTGGTTTATATATGCAGCATTTTTGTGGATGTGAGTTTTCAAAAAAGGAAGAATAGTAAATTTATCAGCTTTGTTAGTTTCGTGGCTGTTATTATTAAATAGTTGGTTTTTGCAGGGTTATTTATGTATATTTTCATGAAAAAACGCACTATTTTTATTTTGTTTTTCAAATTTTATTATAATTAGTGGAAGGCTTTTATTGTTGTTTTTCAGTATTTTAAACACAAATTTTCTTTTTTTAGATGGTATAGGGTAAAAATGTTTAAAAATAATTTGACAACTCAATATTATATATATAATATATTATTCGTATGTGCCTTAATGGGTGCTGATGTGCGAGATTGCTGATACACGGACAGGCGTTGTCATGAATCGTTGTCAGGTAACTTGCGCTGAGCTTAATTAAGACCATGGCCTGTAATTTTATGGAGGAAACAAAAATCATGGCTAAAGAACAAAAGAAGATTCGTGTTCGCTTACAAGCTTATGAACCAAAGATCTTAGAGGTCTCTGTTCAAAAGATTGTTGATGCAGCGAAAAAATCTGGCGCCGGAGTCGTCGGCCCAATCCCTCTACCAACAGAGAGACAAGTATTTACGATTTTAAGAGCTGTTCACAAATACAAAGATGCTCGTGAACAATTCGAGATTAGAACTCACAAGAGACTTATCGATATTACTAATCCAACGAAGGAAACAATTGATCTATTAAGAAGACTCGATTTACCTGCTGGAGTTGATATCGATATCAAGTTATAAGGAGGTAATAACGAGTTATGAAACAAATAGTTGGTCGTAAGATGGGAATGACCCAAGTATTCGCTAAAGATGGTACATCCTATGCGGTTACAGTAATTGAGGTACTCCCAAATGTTGTTACCCAAGTTAAGACAGTTGAAAAAGATGGTTATAAAGCAGTTCAAGTTGGTCTTGAAGATGCTAAAGTTGCCAATCTTAACAATTGTGAAAAAGGTATCTTTGCAAAAGCTAATGTCACACCTAAGAAGTTCTTGTTTGAATTAAAAGGTGATGAAATGGAAAACTTTGCCGTTGGCAATGAAATCAAAGCTGATTTATTTGCTCAAGGCGATATCGTTGACATTGTTGGTATTACCAAAGGTCACGGTTACACTGGTACTATTCAAAAGTGGAATATGAAGATCGGTCCTAAAGGACATGGTGCTTCAGGCCCACATAGATTACAAGGTTCATTTGCTAACAATGGTCGTACAAACAACCGTGTTATTCCTGGCAAACATATGTCTGGACATTATGGTGTTGAATCTTGCACTCTTCAAAACGTTCTCATTGTCGAAACTAATGCTGAAAAGGGTTATATCCTTGTTAAAGGTGGTATCCCAGGTGCTAAATATTCATTTGTCACCATTAAAACAGCTTATCGCAAACAATTAGGACAAAAACAAGTTGTCAAAGAATTATTAAGACCAGAAGTTAAAGTTGAAGCACCTGCTGCTCAAGAAGTTGTTAATGAAGCTCCAGTTGCTGAAAATAAATAAATTTGGAAAGGAGAAATATTATGGCAGAAAAGAAAGTAACCGTTCCTGTTTATTCCCAAGCCGGTGAGAAAGTCTCAACTCTTGGATTAAACGCGAACATCTTCAATGTTGAAGTTAATAACCAAGTAATGTTTGATGCCGTCCAAGTTTATCAAGCAAATCTTAGACAAGCAACTGCGAAGACAAAGACAAGACATGAAGTTTCTGGTGGTGGTAGAAAGCCTTGGAAACAAAAAGGTACCGGACGTGCTCGTTCTGGTAGTAACCGTTCCCCAATTTGGGTCGGTGGTGGTAATGCTTTAGGACCTGATGGAAATCAAAACTACAAGCTTTGCCAAAATAAGAAAGCTCACGAATTAGCTCTTAAATCAGCTTTAACACTTAAAGCTAAAGGCGGCTTAATCGTAGTTGATGAAATTAAAGTTGAAGGTAAAACAAAAGAAGTTAAAGCTATCTTAGCTGCATTAAAGGCCGATAAGAAAGTTCTTGTTGTTACCTCTGATGAAAAGTTATTACTTGCAAGCAAAAACTTAAGCAATGTTTATGTCCGTCAAGCTGGAAACATTTCAGTTTACGACTTATTAAATGTTGATTATATTGTTGCAAGCAAAGCTGAAGTTAAAAAAATTGAGGAGGCTATTGCATAATTATGGCAAAGAAAAAAGTTGAAGAAGCTAAAGTAGTAACTGCTAGTGCAGCTTCCTTAAATGATTTCGATGTAATCATTAATCCAATCATTACAGAAAAATCAATGAAATTATTACAAGATGAAAATAAAGTAACTCTTAAAGTTAAAACAAATGCTAACAAAATCCAAATTAAGTCAGCTTTTGAAAAATTATTTAAGGTTGAAGCTACTCAAGTTCAAATCTGTAACACTGCTGATAAGTCAACCACTCGTGGTGGACGATATGCAGGAATACTCCCTGGTTACAAAAAGGCGATTGTCACTGTCAAAGATGGCGAAGCAATTGATCTTTATAAAGACTAAGGCATTCGCGTATATAAATATAGGAGAAAGAAAATATGGCAATTAGAACATATAAGCCAACGACTGCAAGTCGTCGTGCTATGACTAATACGACATTTGAAGAAATCACAACCAATAACACTCCTGAAAAATCATTAGTCGTCTCATTAAGCAAGACTGGTGGAAGAAATAACCAAGGCGTTATTACTACAAGACATATTGGTGGCGGAAACAAAAAGAAATATCGTGTTATCGATTTTAGAAGAAATAAAGATGGTGTCGTCGGAAATGTCGCTACCATTGAATACGATCCAAATAGAACTGCTTACATCGCTTTAATCAATTACGTTGATGGCGAAAAGCGTTACATTATTGCTCCTTTAAATTTAAAGGTTGGCGATAAGATTGTCTCAGGCGAATCCGTTGATATCATTAATGGTAATGCGATGCCTTTAAAGTCTATCCCAGAAGGTACACTTGTTCATAATATTGAACTTGTTCCTGGTAAGGGTGGCAAAATGTGTCGTGCAGCCGGAACAAGTGCTCAAGTACTTGGTGCTGAAGGCAAATATGTTATCTTAAGACTTCAATCTGGTGAAATGCGTCGAGTTCTCGCAACTTGCCGTGCCACCATTGGAACTGTTGGTAACGTCGATTATAGTCTTATTAATTTAGGTAAGGCTGGTAAGAATCGCTGGTATGGCATTCGTCCAACCGTCAGAGGTAGTGCAATGAACCCTAACGATCACCCACATGGTGGTGGTGAAGGTAAATGTCCTGTCGGACACGATGCACCTCGTACCCCTTGGGGCAAGAGAGCTCTTGGTGTCAAGACTCGTCGCTTCAAGAAGTCTTCAACTAAATTAATGATTCGTCGTGCAAATGACAAATAAGGAGTGAAATAAATATGGCAAGAAGTATTAAAAAAGGCCCATTCTGCGATGCTTACTTATTAAAGAAAGTAGAAGCTGTCGATAAGAGTGGCAAGAAAGAAGTCATTAAGACTTGGTCTCGTCGATCCACAATATTCCCATCATTTGTTGAACACACCTTTGCTGTTTACAATGGTCGAACATTTATTACAGTTTATGTCACCCCTGATATGGTCGGTCATAAACTTGGAGAATTCTCTCCAACCAGAACATTTGCTGGTCACCATGGCAATAACGCTGCGGATAAGGCTGCCGATGCGGCCCCAGCCCCAGCTGCTAAATAGAGGAGAAACTTATGGCAAAGAAAAAAGTGAGTGAAACCGCTGAAGTTAAAGAGACAGAAGTCGCTGAAACTCCAGTAGTTAAAGAAAAGAAACCTGCAAAGAAGAAAGTTGCAGTGAAAGAAAAACCTTCAAAAGAACCTAAGAAACCAGAAGTTGTTAAACCTCTTGTTACTGAAGCACATGCTTCCAGTCTTAACGTTCGTACAACCCCACGTAAAGTTCGCTTAGTTGTTGATCTTGTTCGTGGCAAGTCCGTTAAGGAAGCCATTGCGATCTTAGAGAATTTAAATCGTGCTGCTAGCGCCCCTGTCCTTAAGGTAATTAAATCAGCGGCTGCTAACGCTACAAATAATTTCAATCTTGATGAAGATAAATTATTTATTAAAAACATCGCTGCGAACGATGGCATGAGAATGAAGAGATTTATTCCACGTGCTAAAGGTAGTTCAAGCGGAATCATCAAAAGAAGCTGCAATTTGTTTGTAACAGTTGCAGAAAGACAATAATAAGGAAAGGAGAATAAACTAAAACATGGGACAAAAAGTAAATCCAGTTGGCATGAGAGTTGGTATTAACCGTGATTGGAATACCCACTGGTATGCAAATAATAAAGATTATTCTACTTACTTATTAGAAGATATTAAGTTAAGAAAATTTTTAGAGAGTAATCTTAAAGACGGTCAAATTTCACACATTGAAATTTCCCGTAATAAGTCAGATAAAGGTTTAATGGTCGCTGTTGCAATTTATTGCGCGCGTCCAGGCATTATCATTGGCCAAGAGGGTGCCAGAATTAATGCTTTAAAGAAAACCCTTGTAGGCATGTTAGGTCAAGAAACTCTTAAACTCGATGTAATCGAAGTTAAGAACCCTAATCTTGATGCCCGCCTTGTTGCTGCTTCAATTGCTAAGCAACTCGAAGAAAGAGCCTCCTTCCGTATGGCTCAAAAGAAAGCCATTCAACTCGTCCGTGCTGCCGGAGCTCAAGGTATTAAAACTGAAGTTTCTGGTCGTTTAGGTGGAGCTGAAATTCACCGTAGTGAAGGTTATAAAGAAGGAACTATCGCTCTTCAAACTTTAAGAAGTGATATTGACTATGCTGAAGTTGATGCCGCTACAACTTATGGTAGATTAGGTGTTAAAGTCTGGATCTGCCGTGGTGAAAAGGCTATCAAAGAAAAGAAGCCAGTCACGGCTAAAGAAGGAGAATAAGTATGTTACAACCAAAAAGAACTAAATGGAGACGTCCTCATATTATTAAATATGAAGGAGTTGCTACATCTGGAACTAAAGTCCAATATGGTGATTATGGCCTAGTTGCGACTGAAGGTAAATGGGTAACAGCTGCTCAAATTGAAGCCGTCCGTGTTGTCTTATCAAAGTATACCGACAAGGGTGGAAAAGTTTACATTCGTATCTTCCCACAACTTGCTAAAACTAAAAAACCAGCCGAAGTCCGTATGGGTTCCGGTAAAGGTTCCCCAGAATACTGGGTTGCCGTTGTCCGCAGAGGAACAGTTATGTTTGAAATCGGGGGTATCCCTGAAGATAAAGAGCTCGAAGCTCTTCACCTTGCTCAATATAAACTTCCTTGCAAAGTTAAAATTATTAAAAAAGTGGAGGTTAAGTAATTATTATGAAGATTGAAGACATTAAAGCTTTAAGTGATGAAGAACTTAATAGTAAGCTTTATAGCCTAAAAGAAGAACTCTTCCACTTAAGAAGAAAGAAATCCGTCGGCCAACTCGAACATCCTGAACAAGTTAGAGGCATTCGCAAAGATATTGCTCGTGTCTTAACTGTCAAGAAAGAACGAGAACTTGGTGTTAAATAATAGGAGGAATGAATATGGAAGAAAATACAAGAAAAACCCGCCGTACTATTCGTGGTGTGGTCATCGGTGATAAGAACGATAAAACTATCATCGTTTCCGTCGAAACTCATAAAGTTCATGCCAAGTATGGTAAACGTATTAAGTATCGTAAGAAATATTATGTCCATGATGAAAAGAATGAAGCCAAAGTTGGTGATGAAGTCATCATTATGGAAACAAGAAAACTCTCTGCAACCAAGACTTGGAGATTAGTAAAGATCGTCAAAGTCCACCTTGCGAGTATTAAGGATGCGGAAGCTTCTCTTGAAGAGCAAGAAGGTATTGCTCCAAAAGTTGAAGAAGAAGCTCCTAAAGCTGAAGCTAAGGAGGCTAAGTAATTATGGTTCAAACTGAAACGAATTTAGTTGTAGCTGATAATTCCGGAGCTCGTAGCGTCAGAATCATTCGTTTATATGGCGGCAGTATTCGTCACACTTCAAGTATCGGTGATATCGTTCTTGTTGCTGTTAAAGATGCTATCCCAGATGGACGTATTCACAAATCAGATGTTGTTAAAGCTATCATTGTTCGTACCAAATACCCTGTAATTAGAGCTGATGGTTCCACAATTCGCTTTGATGATAATGCTTGCGTTTTAATTAACGATGATGGCGCTCCAATTGGCACTCGTGTCTTTGGTCCAGTCGCTCGTGAACTTCGTGATGTTAAGGGTGAAGGTTTTATGAAAATCATCTCTCTTGCTACAGAAGTCTTATAAGGAAAGGAGATAATATATGAAAATTAAATCTGGTGATAAAGTCAGAGTTATCTCTGGTAACGATAAAGGAAAAGAAGGCATCGTCCAAAAAGCCTTCCCAAAATTAAATAAAGTTGTGGTTGAAGGTGTTAATGTTCATAAAAAACACAAGAAACCAACTCAAAACAATCCACAAGGTAGTATTCTTGATATCTACGTTCCAATTGATGCTAGTAACGTCATGGTAATCGATGGTAAGTCTAAGAAAGTTACCCGTGTTGGCTATGCTGTTGAGAAAAATAAAGATGGAAAAGAAGTTAAAGTCAGAGTTGCAAAGAAGTCTGGCAATAAACTTCAATAAGGAGTGAAATTATGGCTGAAGAAATTAAAAAGACTGTTGCTGAAGACAGCGTAAAAGAAGCTCCTAAAGCAAAAGCTCCAAAGGCTCCAAAAGCCCCCAAAGCTGAAGCTAAAGTCGAAGAAAAGAAAGTTGAAAAAGAACCTAAGAAAGTTGAACCAAAAGTTTTATTTAGACTTGAAAAGAAGTATCGCGAAGAACTCGTTCCTGCTCTTGTAAAACAATTTGGTTATAGTTCAGTTATGGAAGTTCCACACCTTGAAAAGATTGTTATCAATATTGGTGCCGGTGATGCTTCCGCTAACTCCAAAGTCTTAGATGATTGTGTTGCTGAACTTGCCGTAATTGCTGGTCAACATCCAGTTATTACCAAAGCGAAGAAATCAATCGCTAACTTCAAACTTCGTGAAGGCACTCCAATTGGTTGCAAAGTCACACTTCGTGGCGATCGCATGTATGCTTTCTTAGATAAGTTAGTTTCTATTTCTCTTCCACGTGTTAGAGACTTCCGTGGCGTTAGCAAAAACGCTTTCGATGGTAAAGGAAACTATACACTCGGTATCAAGGAACAATTAATCTTCCCTGAAATCGATTATGATAAAGTTCATAAAGTTCGTGGTATGGATATTGTTATCGTTACCACTGCAAAAACCGACGATGAAGCATTCGCTCTTCTTAAGGGCTTAGGAATGCCATTCGCGGCCAGATAAAAAGGAGGCAATCATGGCAAAAACAAGTTTAAAAGTGAAGTGCTCACGTCCACAAAAGTTTAAAGTTCGTGAATACACCCGCTGTGCACGTTGTGGTCGTCCACACGCTGTCTATTCTAAATTTCATCTCTGTCGTATCTGCCTTCGTGAGCTTGCCTATAAAGGTGAGATCCCTGGCATGAAGAAATCAAGTTGGTAAAAAGGAGGCAAACGAATTATGATTAATGATCCAATTTCAGATATGCTTACTCGTATTCGCAACGCGAATCAAGTCAAAGCCGAAACTGTTAAAATGCCTTCTAGCAAGAATAAAGTAGAAATTGCTAAAATCTTACTTGATGAAGGTTTTATTAAAGGTTTTAATGTCGAAGGTGATGTTAAGAAAGAATTAACCATCACTTTAAAATACGGAGCTGATAAGGAAAGAGTTATTTCTGGTTTAAAGAAAATCTCTACTCCAGGTCTTCGTGTTAACCTTCCATGTGAAAAACTCCCACGAGTTCTCCATGGCTTAGGTATTGCTATCATCTCAACCTCAAAAGGTATGATGTCTGATGCAAAAGCTCGTAAATTAGGTGTAGGCGGCGAAGTTATCGCCTATATTTGGTAGGGAGGGGAATTATGTCACGTATTGGTAATAAACATATTATTCTTCCTGAAGGTGTTAGTATTAAAGTTGAAGGCAATAATATAGCTGTTAGCGGTAAAAGCGAAACATTAAATATTGTTCTTCCTCATAAGATTCATCTTGAAGTTAAAGATGGCAAAACTGTTATCTTAACTCGTGATGATGATGAAATGCTCACCAAAGAAATTCATGGTACCACCCGCGCACTCATTCATGATGCTGTTGTTGGTGTCTCTACTGGTTTTTCTAAATCCTTACTTCTTAAAGGTACCGGTTTCCGTGCTCGTGTCGAAGGAAATAAACTTATTCTTAAAGTTGGCTTCTCCCATGAAGTACCACTCGAAATTATTCCTGGTTGCACTGTTAAAGTGGTCGATAAGGATGCTACCGAGTTACTCGTTAGTGGAGCTGATAAACAAAAGGTTGGACAATTAGCCGCGGTTATCCGTGATGTTAGACGTCCAGAACCATATAACGGAACTGGTATTCGCTATAAGAACGAATATGTTCCACATAAGGAAGGAAAGCGTGCTGCAGCTGCTACAGCTGGTGCGCCTGCCGCAAAGTAAAGGAGATAGAATATGATTAAAAAAGAATCAAGACAAGATGTTCGTCGTAGAAAACACCTTCGTGTTCGTGAAAAGATTTCCGGAACAAGTCTCACTCCACGTCTTTGCGTCTTCCGTTCAAATGCTAATATTGAAGCTCAAATCATTGATGATACTAAAGGTGTTACTTTAGTTGAATCAAGTTCCGTGGCTTTAAAACTTGAAAAAGGCAGCAATATTGAAGCTGCTGGTAAAGTTGGTGAAGACATTGCGAAGAAAGCTTTAGATAAGGGTATTACAACTGTCGTCTTCGATCGTGGTGGTTATATTTATCATGGTCGTGTCCAAGCTCTTGCTGAAGCCTGCCGTAAGGCTGGATTAAAATTCTAAGGAGAAAGATATGGAAAACGAAGAAAAGAAAGTTGAAGCCCCTGTAAGTGAAGTTAAGCCAGTTGTAGCGGAAGCAGCTCCTGCTGAAGCCGCCGCTCAAGGTGAAGCTAAACCTGCTAATAAAGGATTTGATCCAAATAAGAAAAACTTCCGCCGTGATAATAATGGACGTCGTCCATCTCGTCAAGGCCGAGGCGTTAAGGCTAAAGAATTCGACGAAAACGTCGTAAATATCAACCGTGTTGCTAAGGTTGTTAAAGGTGGTAAGAGAATTAAATTCCAATCCATCGTGGTCATTGGTGATCATAAAGGCAAATATGGCTATGGAATTGGTAAATCTGCTGAAGTCCCAGATGCCATCAAAAAAGGTGTTGAAGCAGCTAAGAAAAATATGAACAAAATTACCGTTGTAAAGGGAGATACAATTTCTCACGATGTTATCGGTAAATTTGGTGCTACTAGTGTCTTCCTTAAACCTGCTAAACCAGGTACTGGAATCGTTGCTGGTGGTCCAGTTCGTGCTATCTTAGAATTAGCTGGTATCAAGAACGTCTACTCTAAAGTTCATGGTTCACGTACAGCTATTAATATTATTCGTGCCACAGATGATGCTTTAAGAAACTTAAAGTCATACACCCATGTCCAAGAATTACGTAATAAATAAGGAGGAAAGTGAAAATGAAATTAAATGAATTAGAATTTAGCAAAGGTTCACGCTCCGAAGGATTCCGTAAGGGTCGTGGTGTTGGTTCAGGCAATGGTAAAACATGTGGAAAAGGCCAAAAAGGTCAATCCTCACGTCGTCAAGGTGAAGTCGCAGTTGGCTTCGAAGGTGGACAAACTCCACTTTGGAGAAAACTTCCAAAACGTGGATTAAATCCAAAAACTGGAAAAAAATATGCTATCATTAATCTTGATGTTTTAAATAATTTTGATGAAGGTGAAGTTGTTGATTTAACTAAACTTATTTCAAGAGGTTATCTAAAAGCCGAACTCGATGGTCTTAAAGTCTTGGCTGGTGGCGAATTAAGCAAAAAAGTTAGTGTTAAAACTAATGCTATCTCAGCTAAAGCTAAAGAAGCTATCGAAAAATTAGGCGGCACAGTTGAGGTATTATAATAAATGAAAAAGCTTATAGCAATCGCAAAAAATAAGGATGTAATTAATCGTATTTTCTTTACGATAATGATTTTACTTGTTTTTCGTATCGGCGCTGCTATTCAGGTTCCAGGGGTTACTCTTTCAAAAGATTTAACCACAGCCATGAATTCAAGTAATGCTTTATCACTTATGAATTTACTTGGAGGTGGTGCTCTCCAAAACTTCTCAATATTTGCACTAGGTGTCTCGCCTTATATTACAGCTCAGATTATTGTTGAACTTCTTTCGATGGATGTCCTCCCGACGCTTAGTGAATTACGAAAGCAAGGCGATACTGGACGTCATAAGATTGAAATGGCAACTCGATATTTAACCATTATGCTTGGAGCAGTCCAAGCCTATGGTATTATCAAAATGATGGAATCATCGAACTATGTAACTCTTGCTCATACCGATGCCATGTATTACACATACTTAGTTATTGTAATGTTGGCTGGTGGCATGCTGGTTATGTGGCTTGGCGATCAAATCACGGTTAAAGGTATTGGAAACGGTATTTCTGTAATTATTTTTGCAGGTATTGTCGTTGAATTACCTAACCAAATTATGACAGCTTATACAAAGTGGATTACAACAAATGCCGGACGTGATGCGCAATATCTGCTCACTGGCGTCTTACAATTTGTTACTTATCTCCTTTGCTTTATAGCTATTATTGCATTTGTTGTCTTCATTGAGTCTTCTCAACGAAAGATTCCAGTGCAACAAGCGGGTAGAGGCGGAAATGCAAAGATGTCCAGTGCATCTTTCTTACCAATTAAATTGAATTCCGCTGGTGTTATTCCTGTTATCTTCGCGTCCTCAATCTTGATGGCGCCAAGCGTTATTGCTTCGTTTGTTTCAGCCGATGCAGCTAGCGCGACATGGCTTGATATCTTCTCAATTTCGAAATCCTATCAAATGCCAGGAGTTAATGGAACAACATGGCCAATGCCATGGGGCTTATTAATATACTTAATACTTATATTTGCCTTCACTTTCTTCTACTCTCAAATGCAAATCAATCCGGAACAACTGGCGGATAACTTCCAAAAGAATGGTTCCTATATTCCAGGCATTCGACCTGGCAAAGAAACGGAAAGATACATTTCTAAAGTATTAAATCGTGTCACATTTATGGGAGCGATTGCCTTAAGCTTTATCGCAGCGCTACCAGTTATTCTTACTCTATCGGGCGTGTTTGGAGAAGATTCTTCGCTCGCCTTTGGTGGAACTGGCTTAATCATTGTTGTGGGTGTTGCTATTGAGCTCAACTCACAAATTGATGGTTTACTAGCTGGTAAGTCATACGACTAAAAATAGGAGGACTTATTAAATGAAATTAAATATTGTGCTCTTAGGAGCTCCTGGTGCCGGTAAAGGTACCCAAGCCCAATTAATCGTTGATAAATACCATGTCCCACATATTTCCACCGGAGATATGTTTCGCGAAGCCATTAAAAACAAAACTGAACTAGGTCAACTCGCTGAGAAATTCATTTCTCACGGGGACCTAGTCCCAGATGAAGTCACAATCGGCCTCGTGAAAGAAAGACTTTCAAAAGAGGATTGTAAAGATGGCTATCTTCTTGATGGATTCCCGCGTACTTTAGTACAAGCCGAAGCCTTAAAGAAGTTATCCCACGAAATTGGACGAGATGTCAATCTTGTTATCAATATTGTGGTGCCAACTAATGTCTTAATTGAACGTATTTCTGGACGTCGAGTTTGTAAAAAATGTGGAGCGAGCTATCATGTTGTTTCAATGAAACCTCTTAAAGAAGGAATCTGCGATCGATGCGGTGGCGAACTTATTCAAAGACCAGATGATAATGCCGAAGCTCTTAAAGTTCGTTTAGACCATTATGAAAATGATACTAAACCTTTAATCAATTATTATGATCAACTCGGATTAATGAAAACAACCCGTGGTGATATGGGTCTTGAAAACAATTTTAAAGCTATTGTTAGCTTAATCGAGGCAAGATAATTAATGATTAATATTAAATCCCCTCGTGAGATTGAATTAATGCGTAAAGCCGGGGCGGTTGTGGGTGGCGTTTTCGATGAAATCGAACCCTATATCGTGCCAGGTGCTTCTACTTTAAAAATAGCGAATATTGCTGAAAAGTATATTCGGGCCCATGGGGCGAGTCCTACTTTTAAGGGCTATGGTGGTTTCTCAGGAGCCGTTTGCACAAGTGTCAATGACATTGTGATTCATGGTATTCCTTCAAAGCATTGTATCTTAAAAGAAGGCGATATTCTTAGTGTGGATGTTGGTGCTACTTTGAATGGTTTTGTGGGCGATGCCTGCCGAACCTATCCAGTTGGTAAAATATCACCAGAAGCCGCGCACTTAATTGAGACTACTAAAAAATCTTTCTATGAAGGCATCGCCCTCGTTAAAGATGGCGCTTTGCTTGGTGATGTTTCGCATCGTATTGAAGAAGTTAACCTCGCTGAAGGTTTTTCCCTCTTAAAGGATTACTGTGGGCATGGGGTTGGCCGCGAATTACATGAAGATCCAAATATCCCAAATTATGGACCAGCCGGTGTTGGACCGATTCTTAAAGAAGGTATGTGTCTCGCTATTGAACCAATGGTGGCTTTTGGCGATGATAAATACGAAGTCTTAGCTGATAACTGGGCCGTTAGAATGAAAGATGGCAAATATAGTGCTCACTATGAAAATTCAATCGTCGTCACAAAAGATGGATGTGAAATATTAACGTTATCCCCTAAGGAGAAGTTACATTAATGGCTAAACAAGATTGTATTAGTTGTATGGCGGTCGTTAAAGAAGCTTTACCAAATGTTCGATTTAAGGTTGAGCTTGAAAACGGTCACACTATCATTGCTACTGTTTCTGGAAAAATCCGTTTAAATAACATTCGCATTTTCCCAGGTGATAAAGTTAGTGTCGATATGTCGCCTTATGACTTAAAACAGGGCAGAATTACTTATCGTTTTAAATAAACTATTGGAGGAATTATTATGAAAGTAAGACCATCCGTAAAACCTATTTGCGATAAATGCAAGGTTGTCAAAAGACATGGTACATTATATGTCATTTGCTCAAACCCAAAGCATAAGCAAAGACAAGGTTAATTTGGAGGAATAAATTAAAAATTATGGCTAGAATTGTTGGTGTCGATATTCCAAATGATAAACAAGTAGCGTATTCATTACGTTACATTTATGGCGTTGGTACCACCCGCGCTTTCGAGATTTGCGAAGCCGCTAAAGTTGATCCTACCATTCGTGTTAAGGATCTTAGCGAGGAACAATTATCGGCTCTTCGTGCTGCGATGAGCAAATTTAAAGTGGAAGGCGATTTACGTCGTGAAGTCGCTTTAAATATTAAACGTTTAACTGAAATCGGTTGCTACCGTGGAGTTAGACATAAAAAAGGTCTTCCATGCCGTGGACAACGTACGAAGACAAATGCTCGTACCTGCAAAGGACCACGTAAGACTATTGCTAATAAAAAGGAAGCTACTAAGTAGTTAGGGAGGAGAAATTAATTATGGCAAACGTTACAAATGATGCTAAAAAAGTATCTGCACCTAAGAAAAAGAAGATTAGAAGAGCTTTTACGAAAGGATTAGCTCATATTCATACGACTTTTAATAACACTATTGTTACCATTAGTGATGAACAAGGCAATGTTATTGCCTGGGCAAGCGCTGGTGGATTAGGTTATAAGGGTGCTAAGAAGGGCACTCCATTCGCTGCTCAATCCGCAGCGGAACAAGCCGCTAAAGCTGCCGCCGCTCAAGGTTTAAAGCAAGTCGATGTCTTTGTTAAAGGCACCGGAGCTGGCCGTGAGACTGCTGTCCGTGCTTTAACAGTTGGTGGACTTCAAATTTTATCAATTACTGATACAACTCCAGTCCCACACAACGGCTGTCGTCCTCCAAAACGTCCAAGAGGATAGTTTTGAAATATATTTGTTGAAATTATTTAAACATTTATTAGGGAGGAAATT
The DNA here is from genome assembly GCA_036735985.1 of Candidatus Alectryobacillus sp. Lineage (GTDB taxonomy): Bacteria > Bacillota_I > Bacilli_A > RFN20 > CAG-826 > Alectryobacillus. The sequence continues at coordinate 108,717 of DAINNH010000001.1, forward strand.
TATATAAATGAATAAAATGATTCACCCATTTGAAAAGCCTAGTTTCCCAATTGCTAAGGAATCAGAAGATGCTACTTTTGGTCGTTTCGTCATTGAACCTCTTGAAAGAGGTTTTGGCTTAACAATCGGAAATGCTCTTCGTCGAGTTTTACTCTCTGCAATTCCAGGAGCTAGTGTATATGCCGTCAAAATTGATGGTGCCCTCCACGAATTTACTGCCTTAGATGGTGTTAGTGAAGATGTCACAATGATTATTCTCAATTTAAAGAAATTAATTCTTGAAATTGATGCAAACGATGAAGATTCTCGTGAATTAACCGTTGAATGTCATGGTCCTTGCACTGTTTATGCTAAAGATATTCAATTGCCAAGTGACGTTAAAGTTATTAATGGCGATCTTGAAATTGCACACTTAGCTGAAGGCGGACATCTTAAAATGTCACTCTATGCCTGTAATGGTCGTGGATATGTGACATGTGATGAAAATAGAGTAATTAAGGATATTTCCTCAAATCACTCTGGATTAATTGCCACAGATAGCAATTATTCCCCAATTGTTAAAGTAAATTATAGTGTTGATGCTACTCGTGTTGGCCACGACTCTCGTTATGATAAACTTACTCTTGAAGTTACTACTAATGGTAGTATTGCTCCAAGCTCAGTTATCGCGATGGCTGCGGAAATGCTTATTGTTTACTTTAGTAAGTTTATTGATCTTAACGAGACTGTTAAGAACCTCGATGCTTTTAAAGAAAAAGAAGTTGAACCTCAAAATAAATATGCTGATATGGACATTTGCGAACTCGAACTTTCCGTTCGTTCTGGCAATGCCTTAAAGAGACAAGGTTATACAAAGGTTTATCAATTAACACAAATTTCTGAAGAAGAAATGATGAAGTTCAGAAATTTAGGTAAGAAGTCATTAAAAGAAATTGAAGATAGATTGAGTGAACTTGGTTTATCATTCAAGAAATCAAATTAAAGGAGAATTAAACTATGGCAGCTCAAGGTCGTAAGAATGTCCATGGTAAGGCTGGCGTTAGATTTAAGGCAGCTTATACCACTGGCAAAAGAAGAAATTTACTTCGTAATGTCGTAACTGAACTCGTGAAAAACGAAAAGGTTACTGTTACTTATAGCGTTGTTGCCCCACTTGTTAAAGAAGCTAGTAATCTTATTACTCTTGCTAAAAGAGGAGATTTACATGCTCGTAGACAAGCCGCAAGCGTATTAAGAGCTTACACTGTTGACGAAAAAGGCACATTAGCCCTTGAAAAATTATTCAATGATCTCGGAAAGAGATTTGAAGGCGTCAATGGCGGCTATGTTCGAGTCTTAAAGATGCAACCACGTAAAGGTGATAATGCTGAACTTAGACTTATTACATGGTCAAAGTAAATAATTTATAAATTTAAAATCCCAGACTCTTGTTTGGGATTTTTATTAAATGGAGGTCACTATGTATTGCAAAAAATGTGGAGCTGAAATTCCAGAAAATTCTAATTTTTGTCCAAAATGTGGAGCTAAAATTGATGATTCTACTCGCAATTATGGCTCAGATGCCAACTATTATAATCCAGATAAAGGCAAGAACTCTGAGATAAGTGAACGTTATATTTTTGTAATTTTACAACTAGTTTTTATGCCTATTGGAGTCGGTTGGTTTTATGTTGGTGAAACTGGAAAAGGTGTTTTATCTATTCTCTTTTTCTGGACATTTATTCCGTTTATCTGTTCAATTGTTTCAGCTTGCCGCGCTTTAAATTTATCTGATCAAGAATTTAGAAAAGAATATTTTTCAAAAAAGTAAAGAACGGTTGAGATTTTTTCAATATTTAACGATGTGCCAAATGTATGCCAAAGACATATATTTGGCACTTTTGTTTCTTTTAGAAATGTTTTGCATAGTTTTTCTAAATCAGTATTTATTTTTTTAGTGTAAAAAATTCCGAAAATAAAGTAGTTTCGTGTCTTTTATAAAGTGCATGAAACGAGTATAATTATTTTGTATTCATATATTATATGAATAGTTATTGTGAGGGTTACATATGGCATTAAGAAAAGAAGCTGTCGATTTAATTAAATCGATTTGTGCTAGGTACAAAGATGAACCTACTCCTTTGATGCTTGTCTTAAGTGACATTCAAAAAGAGTATGGTTATATCCCACTCGAAGTACAAGAACTCGTAGGTCAAGAATTAGGATTACCAGTATCAGACATTTATGGTGTCGTTACTTTCTATTCATTCTTCTCCTTAACACCAAAGGGCAAATTCGTTGTTGGTGTTTGCCTTGGTACTGCCTGTTATGTTAAGGGCGGTCAAAATATTATTGATAAATTTGAAGAAGTATTAGGTATTAAGCCTGGTCAAACAACAGCAGATGGTTTATTTACACTTGATGCTTTAAGATGCATTGGCGCATGTGGTATTGCTCCAGCTGTTTCAATCAATGGCAAAGTTTATCCAAAGATGACTGTGGATAAAGTTGTTGGAATTGTTGATTCATATCGTAAGGAGGCCAACGCCTAATGGAACAAGTAAAAACATTTGAAGCTCTTGAAAAAGAAATAAAGAGCTGTACTGATAATTTAAATGTTAAATTTAAAGGCCTTAATGGCAAACGTGCTATTGTTGTTTGTGGTGGTACTGGTTGTTTAGCCAGTGACTCCGATGGCATCATGAAGCGTTTGATTGAGCTCGTTAAAGAGAATCATCTCGAAGACAAAGTTTCAATTAACCATGTTGGCTGCTTTGGTTTCTGTTCACAAGGACCATTCGTTAAAATTTTCCCAGAAGACACACTTTATCGTCTTGTTAAAGTTGCTGATTGCGAAGAAATCGTTCAAAGCGATTTAATTGAGCATAAGATTGTTGATCGACTTCTTTATGTTGATCCACAAACTCATCAAAAAGTTACCAAACAAGATGATATTAACTTCTATAAAAAGCAGAAGAGAATTGCTCTTTATGGTTGTTCAATTATTAACCCTGAAGATATTAATGAAGCTCTTGGTATGGATGGCTTTAAAGCTTTAGCTAAAGTTTTAAAGATGTCTCAACAAGATGTCATTAACGAAGTTCTCGCCAGCGGCATTCGTGGCCGTGGTGGTGCTGGCTTCCCAACTGGAAGAAAGTGGCAATTCGCTTATGATCAAAAGAATGATACAAAATATGTTGTTTGTAATGGTGATGAAGGTGACCCAGGCGCTTTCATGGATCGTAGTATCCTTGAAGGTAACCCACTTGAAGTCATTGAAGGTATGATGATTGCTGGTTATGCAATTGGTGCAAAGAATGGTTATTTCTACGTTCGTGCCGAATACCCTATCGCTGTTGATAGATTACGTATTGCAATTAAACAAGCCGAAGCTGTTGGTTTACTTGGTGATAACATTTTAGGAACCGATTTCTCTTTCAGAGTTCACATTCGTTTAGGCGCTGGTGCCTTCGTTTGTGGCGAAGAAACAGCCTTACTTAATTCTATTCAAGGTGAAAGAGGTAATCCACGTCCACGTCCACCATTCCCAGCTGTTAAAGGTCTTTGGGATCATCCTACTATTATTAATAACGTTGAAACGTTAGCAAATATTCCTTATATTTTCCGTGTTGGCGCAGCTGAATATGCTAAAGTCGGTACTGAAAAATCTAAAGGTACAAAAGTCTTTGCTCTTGGTGGCAAAGTCAATAACGTTGGACTTGTCGAAGTTCCAATGGGTACTACTTTACGAGAATTAATTTTTGATGTTGGCGGTGGTATTCAAAATAATCGTCAATTTAAAGCAATTCAAACTGGTGGTCCATCGGGCGGTTGTTTAACCACTCAAGATCTCGATACTCCAATTGACTATGATAATTTAATCGCAGCGGGCTCCATGATGGGTTCAGGTGGTGCTATTGTCATGGATGAAGATAACTGCATGGTTGATGTTGCTAAATTCTACATGGAATTTATTTGTGATGAATCTTGTGGTAAATGTACTCCATGCCGTATTGGTACAAAGAGACTTCTTGAAATCTTAACAAAGATTACCGAAGGCCATGGTGAAATGAGTGATATTGATAAACTTGAAAATTTATCAAAAGCAATTAAAGCTGGCTCACTTTGTGGCTTAGGCCAAACTGCAGCTAACCCAATTCTTTCAACATTAAGTAAATTTAAAAATGAATACATTTCTCATATCGTTGATAAGAAATGTCCAGCTCATGTTTGTAAGAAATTAATTACAATTGAAATTGATCCTAATAAATGTAAGAAATGTTCACTTTGTTCACGTGTTTGCCCAGTTAGTGCAATTACTGGCGAAGTTGGCAAAACAGCATTTGTTATTAATCAAGCAAAGTGTATTAAGTGTGGTACTTGTTTGGCTTCATGCCACTTCGGTGCCATCTCTAAGCACTAATTAAGGAGGAAAGAAAAATGGCTTTAGTAAATATTAAAATTGAAGGAAAATCCTACCAAGTCGATTCTTCCTTAACTATTCTCCAAGCTTGTGAAGCTTGTGGATTCGATGTTCCACATCTTTGTACATTTAAAGGCGGAAGATGCTCTTTAGCTTCTTGTCGTGTTTGTCTTGTCTCTGTTAAAGGTGCTCGTGGCTTAGTTGCTTCTTGTGTCTATCCTGTTAATGAAGGCATGGAAATTTCTATCACTAATCCAGCCGCGACTGAGGCTCGTCGAACAAGTGTTGAACTTCTTCTTTCGAACCATAATCGCAACTGCCAAGAATGTGATAAGAACGGTAAGTGTGAATTACTTGAAATGGCCAAGAGAGTCGGAGCGCATGAAGATATGTATGTTGGTGAAAAAACTGCTACTGTTCTTGATCAATTAGCCCCAGGCCTTGTCCGTGATACTTCTAAATGTATTCTTTGTGGTCGTTGTATTGCTGCTTGTAAAGATGCTCAAGGTTTAGGTATTTTAGGCTTTGAGAAACGTGGATTTAAGACATATCTTTCCCCAGCTGGAGGAAGATCGTTCGCTCAATCTCCATGTATTCAATGTGGTCAATGTGTCTTAGTTTGTCCAACTGGTGCCTTAATGGAACATAGTGAAATTGATAAACTTGATGCAGCTATGAAAGCCGGTAAATATATTGTAGTTCAAACAGCTCCAGCTGTTCGTGCTGCTATCGGCGAAGAATTTGGTGAAAAGATTGGCACTCCTTGCACCGGCAAGATGGTCGCCGCTTTACATCGTTTAGGATTCTATCGTGTCTTTGATACAAACTTTGGTGCTGATTTAACCATTATGGAAGAAGCCAACGAATTTGTTGAACGTTTAACTTCAAAAGGCGCTGTTCTTCCAATGATTACTTCCTGTTCTCCAGGTTGGGTCAATTATGCTGAATTATACTATCCAGAACTTTTAAATCATTTATCAACCTCAAAATCTCCACATGAGATGATGGGTGCGATCATTAAATCATATTTTGCAGAAAAGCATGGTTTAAAACCAGAAGATATCTGTGTTGTTTCAATTATGCCATGTGTTGCTAAAAAGTATGAAAAACAAAGACCACAACTTAGAGTTGATGGCCAACCTGATGTTGACGTTGTCTTAACAACTCGTGAACTTGGTCGTATCATTCGTCGTGCTGGTATTAATTGGTCTAAACTTCCTAATGAAGAATATGATAATGATTTATTAGGTGATTATACTGGTGCTGGTGTCATTTTTGGTGTTACTGGTGGTGTTATGGAAGCTGCTATTCGTACAGCTTATAACATTGTTACTGGTAAAGAAATGCAACCAGTCGAATTTGCACCTGTCCGTGGTCTTGCAGGAATTAAACACGCAGATGTAAATATTGATGGCAAAATTATTAAAGTCGCTGTCGCAAGTGGCATGAACAATGCTAAAGTCTTACTTGATGAAATTAAAGCAGGTAAGTCCCCATATCAATTTATTGAAATCATGGGTTGTCCAGGTGGCTGTATTAATGGTGGTGGTCAACCATATGTTAAGAAGATGTTCTTACCTAATGAAGGTGATGATATTCTTTATACATATCGCGAGAAACGTGCCGCAGTTCTTTATAAAGAAGATGAAGGCCGTCCAATTCGTCAATCCCATGCTAACCCAGATATCATTAAACTTTACGCTGATTTCTTAGGCAAACCTCTTAGTGAAAAGGCTGAGAAGTATCTTCATACTTCTTACAACACTTCACGTGAGAAATATCCTGATTAATTAACCAAATATTAGAAAATCCTGCAGAAGTGCAGGATTTTTTAATAGAAAGGAATTTATTATGAACAAATATAAAATGGCTATTTTCGATTTCGATGGCACCTTAGGCGATACAATATATGGAATTGCTAAAGGTGTTAATAATACGCTTAAGGAATTTAACTATCCTTTTACATACACTGTAGATGAAGTTAAAACATTTGTTGGCTATGGGGCTGAACGTCTCTTTTTAAGAGCCTTTAAATTTGATAAACTTGACGAGAAATCTAAACCAATTTTTGATAAATTCCTTAAAAATTATTTATTGGCTCAAGTGAATGATGTAACGGCTTTTCCAGGAATTTATGATTTATTAGTTTCTTTAAATGAAAAGAATATTGATATTGTAGTTTATTCAAATAAACCAGGAAAAATATTAAAAGATTGTTGCGATATTTTATTTAAAGGTATTAAGATTAAAAATATTTTTGGAAATGATGTTGGGTTTGTCCCAAAACCTGATGTTTCGCAGCTTAATTTGTATTTAAAATCTCAAAAAGTTAAAAATAGCGAAGTTATTTATATTGGAGATAGTAAAGTAGATATCCAATTTGGTCATAATCTACATTGTGATACTATTGCCTGTGCATATGGATATAATTCTTTAAGCGACCTTGTTAGTGAAAAACCAACGTTTATTGTTAAAAATGTTAAGGAAATGAGTGCTATTTTACTAAATAATTGATATGATATTATTCTAAAGAAAGAAGGAAAAGTTATGATGGATATTAAAATTTATAATTCTTTAACTAATCAAGTTGATGAATTTAAACCGATTGTACCAGGAGTTGTCTCGATTTATGTTTGTGGTCCAACCGTCTATAATGATGCTCACATTGGAAACTTCCGTCCAACAGTGTTTTTCGATGTTTTCCGTCGTTTTCTTCTTTACATTGGTTATAAGGTTAATTATGTTTCTAATTTTACTGATGTTGATGATAAGATCATTAAAAGAGCTCTTGAATTAAATATTAGTGAAAAAGAATTAACTGATAAAATGATTGTGGAATATTTAAAAGTTTGTTCAGATTTAAATGTCCTTCGTGCTACCGTTAACCCTCGTGTAACAGAAACTATGCCTGAAATTATCGCTTTTATTGATAGTTTAGTTAAAACAAATCATGCTTATATTAGTGGTAATGATGTTTATTTTAGGGTAAATTCTATTCCAAATTATGGTGTTTTAAGCAATATTAAAGTTGACGAACTTAAAGCTGGAGCTCGTATTGAAGAAAACGATGCTAAAGAAAATCCATTTGATTTTACTCTTTGGAAAAAAACAAATGTCGGTGTTACATGGGACTCTCCATGGGGCAAAGGACGACCAGGTTGGCATACGGAATGTGTTGTTATGATCGAAAAATACCTCGGAAATCAAGTCGATATTCATGGTGGAGGTTTTGATTTAAAATTCCCACATCATGAAAATGAAATTGCTCAATCCCGTGCACATTGCGATTGCGGTTTAGCAAATTATTGGATGCATAATGGATTTCTTAATATTAATAACGAAAAGATGTCAAAATCTTTAGGAAACGTTATTACTGGTAAAGAAGCTATACAGAAATTTGGTGGGAACTTAACTCGTTACATTCTCATCTCTACGTATTATCGTTCACCAATCAATTTAACTGAGGAATACATTAATACTTCAAAAATTGAATTAGAAAAAATTGAAAAAGGCCTTAATGATTTAGCAAAAAGACTGCAGATTCTCAATATTTTTGATAAAGAAGGCCAACCAAATGTTAAAGATTTCTTAGCAAGTTTAGCAAATGATGTTAATATTGCAAATGCGAAATCATCTCTCTTTGATTTACTTAAGAAAATTAACATTGATTTACGTAATCCAAATGTTATGGAACAAGACTTACTTGATGATTTCGCATCAATTAAAGTAATGCTCGACATTTTAGGTTTAAAATTTGATATAATAGTTTTTACTAAAGAAGATTTAGATTTGCTTCGTCAATATAATAACGCGAAAGCAAATAAAGATTATGTAAAATCTGATGAATTAAGAGCCATCTTAATTAGTAAGAATTTACTTTAGTATTTTATACTAATAAGGAGTAAGTTATATGGGCGTAACTACAGTTGACAGTATTGTCATTAATTATTTTAATAACCTTTGGGGAGGAAACGGCTGGGGGAATTTAATTCTCTGTTTTCTCTCTATTATTTTAACAGTCATCTTATCTGGTATTATCGGATACGAAAGAGAGTACCAAGGACATCCAGCGGGTTTAAGAACGCATGTATTGGTTGCTTTAGGTTCTTCTGTTATTATGATTGTTTCTATTTACGGAGTTGGCTATGAAAATCGTGATACGATGCGTTTAGCTGCTCAAGTTGTTACTGGTATTGGCTTTTTAGGCGCTGGTACGATTATTCAAACAGGTGTTGATGTTAAAGGCTTAACAACCGCAACGACATTATGGATGTCGATGTCAGTTGGCCTTGTTTGTGGAGCTGGCAGCTTCATTATTGCAATTTTAGGCACAATATTCGCATTGATTACTTTAATTTATTTAAGAAAAGTTGAAAAGCATGCCTCTAAACGTAATCCAGTTTTATTGATTGTCGTTAATACTTCAACTCCAATTTTACGTGATATTATGGAAATTGGTATTAAGCATGGCCTCTCAATTAAATCTTTTGAAACCCAACTTGTCGATTTAAAACAACGTGAAGCAATGCGCATGGTTGTACATTTTGGACCATGTACTTATTCGCAAGTTGAATCTTTTGTTAAAGAATTAAATCTCACTGTTCAACCAATTGAAGTTAAGATTTGTTAATTTATTTTAAAAATATTCATTTATTTGTGCTATTAGGAGGAATTGTGGTGGCTAATATTATATATGGGATAAATCCCATTCGCAGCGCTATAAGTAGCGGGAAAGTTAAAAAGTTATACATTCAGAACGGCACCAATGCAATGAATTTAATTAAAGATGCTAAAGAAAATAACGTTAAGTATGTTTTAAGCGATAAAGAAACGCTATCTCGGATGGTAGGAAATGTTAATCATCAAGGAGCAGTTGCTGAAACCAGCGATTACACAACAATCTCCTTAGATGAATTATTAAAGAAAACATCATCAAAAGATAAATCGATAATTATTATGCTTGATAATATTGAAGATCCTCACAACTTAGGAGCCATTTTAAGAGTGGCTGATGCTTTTGGTTGTGATGGTGTTATTTTTAAAAATTCGCACCAAGTAGGTTTAAATGACACTGTTGCTAAAGTTTCAACTGGCGCAATTAACTATGTTGATTGTGTCTGTGTAGCTAATCTTACCAACGCGATAAATAGTTTAAAGGAAAATAAATACTGGATCTATGGAACTGATATGGATGGACAAGCATCTTATTTTGATACCGAATACGCTAGTAAAGTATGCATTATCATCGGTAGTGAAGGCTTTGGAATATCAAGATTAGTAAAAGAAAATTGTGATGTGTTAATTAAGATCCCAATGTGTGGACACGTTAACTCATTAAATGCTTCTACCGCCACTTCTATAGTCATTTCAAGAGTCTCGGAGTATTTAGGTAAAACAAATTGAGTTTAAATAATGATAATTTTAAAATTTGTCTAAATTTATGTCGTCAAAAAAATAAAGAAGCAGTCGAAGAAATGACTGCTTTTTTAATGTCTCAAACTAAAAACCTTTATTATCGTAATTTAGGTTATTTAGTTGATATCGGTCTTCCTAAAGAAGAAGTCGAGGCCCATTATCTTCGATTTATTAATGAATTTATTCAAAGCATTGAAGTACAGGGCAAAAAGGATGTTTTATCCTATTATCGTGGTTTTATTCGTGTTAAATTTATGAATCTAGTTGAAAAAACTAATCATTTATTAAAAGATGTACCAACTGCTGATGTTTATCTTATTAATAATGGAAACGGCGAAACAAATGTACGAATTGAAGATACGATTGCTTCAAACGAAGATATTAGCAAATGGGTTAACTCCCAAGAGATTCTAGAGGAGTATGTTTATAATGCTAACGCTGTGCTGAATGATTTTGAGCAAAAGGTAATAATATCTTTCCTAAGCGGAAATTTCTTTGCGGATATTGCAAAAAACTTTACTCTGCCATATAAGCAAATACTAGCAATATATAATCACTCTATTGTTAAAATAAGAGCCTCTGAAGCTCTAAAAGTTAAACATAATAGAGAAGAATTTTACAAAAGACACAAATAAGTCTGCAGATTCCTAATAAAAATGTTTTTTTCGCCATCGAACTTATTTAATTAAAGTTTCAAAAAGTGAAGTTTTGCCGTATAGAATTCCTCTATTGTTTTATTAAAAACAATATATTTATTAAAATTTTCAAAACTTTTTATGTTTTTTATTATTTTTATGCTATATTATTGATATGCGTAAAAAAGTTATTTTAATATGCACTAAATGTTTGTCTAGAAATTATACAACAACAGTGCGTAGCGATTCGCAAGAAAGATTCGAAGTTATGAAATATTGTCCAAAGTGTAATGAATACACTTTGCATAAGGAATCAAAGTAAGGAGCACAACTTTATGACATCACCAAAAAAGTATCTTAAAGAAGTTGGTCAACAAGCCAAAAAAGTAAGATGGCCAACATGGTCAAAATACAGCAAAACACTTATTGTTGTTTTAGTTATTGTTGTTATTGCGGCTATCATTTTAATGCTTGAAAACTGGTTAGCTGGTACCCTTGTCAATTCCTTAAACACTGTTTTTGGCAAGAAATAAAATAGGAGATAATTATGGGAGAAGAACAAGTTAAAACTAATTTGCAAGACAAAGTTTGGTATATTGCGACTACATATTCAACGCACGAAAATAAAGTGGCTGAAAATATTCGTCGACGTATCGAAACAATGAACTTACAAGATCAAATATTTAGAGTTCTCGTAGCAGAAGAAGTAATTGAAAATAAAGATGATCCAAAAAAGAATAAAGTTAGCAATTTATATCCAGGTTATATCTTTGTTGAAATGATTATGACAGATGAATCCTGGTATATGGTTCGTAATACTCCAGGGGTCACTGGTATTATTGGTTCAAGTGGTGGTGGTACAAAACCAACCCCTGTTCCAGCTAGCGAAATGGAATCAGTCTTAAAGCGTATCGGCCAAATTGATGCCTCAATGTTATCAAGATATCAAAATGGTGATGAAGTTAATATTATTAATGGTCCATTTAGCGGAAGCCATGGTAAGATTATTAACATTGATGGTGAGACCAATAAGATTACCTTAATGATTTCATTTTTCGGTCGTGAGACTCCACTTGATGTTGAATTCAAGGACATTGAAAAAATAAGCTAATTATTAAAATCCTTGCGATCTGCAAGGATTTTAATTTTTGGGTGTCTATAATAACGTTTAATAAAAACCCTACTAAACCTCAAGATTTGAAAGTAGTATTATTTAATATATTAAATATATTAAAAATAATTTGCTATTAGGGTAATTAAAGAGGTAAAATTACAAAGCATAGTTTTTGAAAGATATTACTATGTAATATGTATGTTTGTGGAAGGACGGCGATAGTCCATTCACCACACACGGATAAAACACTAAATTATCAAGGAGGAATTGTCACGTGGGAAAGAAAATCGCAAAAGTAGTCAAAATGGAACTACCTGGTGGCGATGCTAAACCAGGACCAAAGTTAGCATCTGCAGGCGTTGTCATGCCAAAATTCTGTACAGAATTCAATGCAAAGACCGCTGATCGTAAAGGAACAACTGTTCCAGTCATTATTACAGCTTATGAAGACAAAACATTTGATTTTGTCATTAAAACAACTCCTGTTGCTGAGTTACTTCTCAAAGCAGCCGGAATTCAAAAAGGTGCTCAAAATTCTAAAACTCAAAAAGTTGGACATATTACTAAGGCTCAACTTAAAGAGATTGCTGAATACAAGCTGCCTGATTTAAATTGTAACGATATTGAAGCTGCTATGAAAGTTATCGCTGGTAGCTGCCGCAATGTTGGAATTACAATCGATGACTAAGTGGAAGAGAATTACTCGCTAAAACCACAGGAGGATAAAAAATGAAAAGAGGAAAAAAATATACTGCAGCCGCTGCATTAGTAGACTTAACAAAAAAGTATTCTATTGCTGAAGCTAGTGAATTAATTAAGAAAACTTCAACTGTCAAATTTGATGCGACAATTGAATTATCTCTTAAATTAAATGTCGATACCAAAGCCGCTGATCAACAAGTTAGAGGAACAATCGTTCTTCCACATGGCAATGGTAAAGAGAAGAAAGTCTTGGTTCTTACATCTACCAAATTAGACGAAGCTAAAGAAGCTGGTGCTGATTTCGTTGGTGGTAAAGAATTAATTGAAAAAATTAAAACCGAAAACTGGTTTGGTTACGACGTTATTATCGCTACACCTGATATGATGGGTGAAATTGGTAAAATTGGTCGTATACTTGGTCCAAAAGGCTTAATGCCAAACCCAAAGATTGGTACTGTTACTATGGAAGTTGCTAAAGCCGTTAAAGAAGTCAAAGCTGGTAAAATTGAATACCGTGTTGATAAAGATGGCAATATGCACTTATCTATCGCTCGTGTTTCCTTTGCCGCCAATGATATTGCCGACAATGTGAATACTTGTGTCGAAACTATTGTTCGTGTCCGTCCAGCTGTCATTAAAGGTACTTATATCAAAAATGCAGTTATCCACACAACAATGGGTCCAGCTATTCATATCACATTTGCTGGTATGTAATTCTAGTCTACTTAAACAAAGGTTGTTGCATCTAATATACCTAAGACAGTAACGGCTAAAATATGTAAAGCTTAATCAAGTTACCGAGGTGTGAATAACATATTCATGAACTCAAATGTATATTGGAGCCTCATATAACAACAAAAAAGGAGGTAAAAAAACGATGAATCAAGAAGTCTTAAAGGCAAAACAAGAGACCGTTAGTGAAATTTCAAAGTTACTTGAAGAAAACAAATCCTTCGTTATTTGCGAATATCGTGGATTAAGTGTTGCTCAATTAACAGAATTACGTAAGTCTCTTCTAGCTCAAGATTCCAATCTTAATGTTTTCAAGAATACTTTAATTCGTAAAGCTCTTGCCGCAAAGAAGATTGAAGGTCTTGAATCCTATCTTGAAGGACCAAACGCGTTTATCTTTTCAAAAGATATTTCAAATGGTCCAAAAGTGATTGCAAAATTTGCTCGTAAAAACGACAATCTCGTAATCAAAGCGGGATTAATCGAAGGTCAAGTCTATGGTGCTAAAGAAGTAGTTGCTATTTCAAAGTTACCAGACAAGAATGGATTAATTTCGATGTTGTTATCGGTGTTACAAGCACCAGTTCGCCAATTTGCAGCTAGTATTAAAGCTGTTGGTGAATCTAAAAACTAAGCCAAATATATAGGAGGAAAAAATTATTATGGCAAAATTAAATAAAGAAGAAGTCATTGCCGGATTAAAGGAAATGACCGTATTAGAAATTAACGAATTAGTCAAAGCTATTGAACAAGAATTTGGTGTTACTGCTGCTGCCCCAACCGCTGCTGCTGCTCCTGCTGAAGAAGAAGAAGCTAAGAAAGGCCCAGCTGAAGTTTCATTATATTTAAAGTCTGTTGGTATGAGCAAAGTCGCCGTTATTAAGGCTGTCCAAGCTATTACTGGCAAGAACTTAATGGATGCTAAGAAGTTAGTTGATGGCGCTCCAGTCGCTATCAAAGAAAAGATTTCCCCAGTCGAAGCTGAAGAACATAAGAAAGCTTTAGTCGCTGCTGGTGCTGAAGTCGAAATTAAGTAATTAACTACTTAATAATCATTTTACCTACCCCGTTTTAACGGGGTAGGTTTATGTGTTTTAAGAGGGAGTGTGTATGAGTCAATATTTTGATAACGATAAGGCAGTAAAAAGAGTTGAAAAAACCATTTCTTACTACTTTAACGGTGTACCATTCCACCTTAAATCGAATAATGGTATCTTCTCTAAAAATGGATTAGACTTCGGAAGTCGAGTCCTTATGGAAACTGTTTCCAGTTTAAATTTAACAGGAGATATCTTAGACCTAGGTTGTGGCATCGGAGTTATCGGTTTAACCCTCGCGTATTTTGATAAAAACAAGTACACGCTAGTGGACATAAATCAATTAGCTTGCGATGTGGCAAATATAAATGCTCTAAATTTATCTTTAGAAGATCGCGTCTCAATCAAATGTAGTGATGGATTCGCCGAGATTAACGAGAAAATATTTGATTTTATATTACTAAATCCGCCAATCAGAGCAGGGAAAGAAGTAATATATAAACTTTATAAGGATAGTTATGATCATCTAAAGCGTGGCGGTTTATTGTATATTGTCGTTCGTAAAGACCAAGGAGCGTTATCTCATAAAAAGTATCTTGAAAGTATCTTTCAGGACGTCTCTTTATTAAATAAGGATAGCGGTTATTACATTTACGGATGTCACAAACAATAAATATTAAATTAATAAGGAGAGCAAAATGGATAGTTATAAAAACTATAAGAAAATCAATAATGATCGTATTGATTTTTCAAAAGTATCTGGATCTTTGCCTTTACCTTATCTTGTGGAGATTCAAACCAAATCTTTCCAAGAATTCTTAGATAAAGGATTAGACGAAGTTTTTAGAGATGTTTTTCCAATTAATTCGTACAATAACGATATTGCGATTGAGTATGAATCTTGTAGTTTAGAGGATCCAAAATATGATCCTTTAGAGTGTAAAGCAAGAAACCTTACATATTCAAAATCTCTAAAAGCTATAATGAGACTTCACTATTTAACTAGTGGTCAAATTAAAGAACAAGAAGTTTACATGGGTGAACTTCCAATCATGACCAGTAGTGGAACCTTCATTGTTAATGGTGCCGAAAAAGTTATTGTTTCACAAATCGTTCGTTCACCAGGTGCTTATTTATCTAAATTTTTAGATAAAACCGGCAAATATATTTATGGTGCTGATTTAATCCCATCAAGAGGTACTTGGTGTCAATTTGAATCAGGAGCCAAGAACATTCTTTCCATCCGTATTGATCGTCAAAGAAAGATGAATGCGACCATCCTTTTAAAAGCTTTAGGCTTTGAAAAATATGATGATGTCGTGGCAGTATTTGGCGAAAATCCTTCTTTAAAGGAAACTTGGGAAAAGGATGTTGATATTAAGAATTCAAAGGGTGCTTTACGTGAAATCTTTAAGAAATTAAAGCCAGGCGAACCAGTTACTGATTCTGGTGTCGTTCTTTTACTCGTACAAAAATTCTTTGATGACAAGCGTTATGATATTGGTAACGCTGGTCGATACAAATTTAATAAGAAATTAGGGCCTTATAATCGTCTTATCGGTCGTCGCTTAGCTGAGCCTTTAGTGAGCGCCGATGGTGAGGTTATTTATGAAGAAGGTACCATCCTTACCAAAGAAGATGTTTCTACTTTAAAACGTATGGAATTCTTTGAAAAGGGTGCCTGCCGTCATGACCTTTCTTTAAATACTGATTTAGACACTCATAATAGCGTCTATATTATTAAAGTTTATCCAGATGTAGAACATAACGATAAAGTCTGTAATATCGTTGGTAGCGATATTAATACTGAGATTCATCGTGTCACTATTAGTGATATGTTAGCGACTTTCTCCAGCTTCCTTAATATTATGGATGGTTTTGGCGAAGCCGATGATATTGATAATCTTTCTAATCGTCGTATTCGTTGTATTGGTGAACTTTTACAAACTCAATTTAGAATTGGTTTAACAAAGATGTCTAAATCGATTATGCAAAAACTTTCGATTACCTCTGAACTTGAAGAATTAACTCTTCAATCTATTCTTAATGTTAAGCCATTAGCTGGCTCAATTCGTGAATTCTTTAATTCTTCGCAATTATCGCAATTCATGGATCAAGTCAACCCTCTAGCTGAACTTACCAATAAGCGTCGTATCTCTGCGTTAGGTCCTGGTGGTTTAACCCGTGACCGTGCTTCGATGGAAGTCCGTGATGTCCACTATACTCACTATGGACGTATCTGTCCTATTGAAACTCCAGAAGGTCAAAACATTGGCTTAATCAACAACTTAGCATGTTATGCCAAAGTTGATGAATATGGTTTTATTAAAACTCCATATCGTAAGGTAACTCATAAGGTTCTTGATGGTGTTGAAGTTCCTGTTGTTCTTGAAGAAGCGGATTATTATAGTGCTGACCAAGAAAGAAACCACAAGATTGCTCAAGCTAACGTCTCAATTAATGAACATGGTGTCATTACCGATGAGATGGTTGTTGCGCGTTATAATGGTGAAAATATTATGTGTAGTGCTCTTGAAATCGATCATATCGACGTGAGCCCAAAACAAGTTATTTCTGTCGCAGCGGCTTGTATTCCATTCCTTGAAAACGATGATAATACTCGTGCTTTGATGGGTGCGAACATGCAACGTCAAGCTCTTCCACTTTTAAATCCAGAAGCTCCATATGTTGGAACTGGTATGGAACATGTCATTGCTCACGATTCTGGCTTAGCAGTCTGTGCTAAACACGCTGGTAAAGTTACCTACGTTGATTCACGCAAGATTGTGGTGATGTCAAAAGATGGAGTTACTGAAACTTATTTACTTCAAAAATTTGCTTGTTCCAACCAAGGAACTTGCATTAATCAACGCGCCATTGTGCATGTTGGTGATGATGTAAAAGAATCTCAAATTCTCGCTGATGGACCAGCCATGCAAAATGGCGATCTCGCTTTAGGACAAAACGTCACTGTCGCCTTTATGACCTGGAATGGTTATAACTACGAAGATGCTGTTATTATGTCTCAAAGATTGGTCCAAGATGATGTTTATACTTCAATCCATATTGAAACATATGAAGTTGAATGCCGTGAAACCAAAATGGGACCTGAACAAATTACCCAAGATATTCCAAATGTCTCGGATAAGATGAAGGCCAATTTGGATGAACATGGTGTTATTACAATTGGTTCACAAGTTAAAGAAGGCGATATCTTAGTTGGTAAAACAACTCCAAAAGCCAAACTTGAAGAATCTCCAGATATGAAGTTAATGCGTGCTATTAAAGGTGAAAATAACGATGATAACAAAGATAGCTCATTAACTGTTCCACATGGTGGTGCTGGTATTGTCGTTGATGTGAAATACTTTAACCGTAAAAACGGTGATGAACTTCCACCAAACGTCAATGAAAAGATTCGTGTCTACATTGCGCAAAAGCGTAAGATTTCTGAAGGCGATAAGATGTCAGGCCGTCATGGTAATAAAGGTGTTATTTCCCGTATTTTACCAGTCTCTGATATGCCATATCTTCCTGATGGAACCCCAGTTGATATTATGCTCAATCCTTGTGGTGTTCCTTCTCGTATGAATATTGGTCAAATTCTTGAATTACATTTAGGATTAGCTTGTAAGAAATTAGGCATTAAGATTGCCACTCCAGTCTTTGATGGTGTTAGCAATGAGGAATTAAATGATTTAATTGCTCAAGCTGGTATTTCTAAAGATTGTAAGACTATTCTTTATGATGGTCGTACCGGTGAAAGATTCGATGAAAGAATCTCCGTCGGTGTTATGTATATGATTAAACTTGTCCACATGGTCGATGATAAACTTCACGCCCGTGCGACTGGTCCATATAGTTTAACAACTCAACAACCTCTTGGTGGTAAAGCCCAAAACGGTGGTCAAAGATTCGGTGAAATGGAAGTCTGGGCGCTGGAAGCTTATGGCGCGGCTCACGTTCTTGAAGAAATGATGACCCTTAAGAGTGATGATAAAGCTGGCCGTAGTCAACTTTATAGCGCTATTATTCATGGCTCGACCTATCCAAACCCATCTATTCCAGAAGCTTTTAAAGTTTTTGTTAATGAATTAAAGGGTTTATCAATGGATGTTGAAATCTTTGATCAACATAATCGTCCAATCGATTTAGTTGAACTTGCTAAACGTACAAATAGTGATGAACGTCATGCGCAACGTGTTATTAATGGCCGTGCTAGCGATAAGACAGTCGTCACTGCTGAAGATGTTAAAGCGGATGAAGCCGCTAATAAAGAAGATGAAGAAACTACTCAAGCTCAAGTTGAAGAACTTGGCGGTAGCTTTGTTGAAGGAGGAGAAGATAAATAACTATGGAAGAAAAAACTCAAGTAAGTTGGATCAAAGTTGGTCTTGCATCTCCTGAAAAAATTCGTAGTTGGTCTTATGGTGAAGTTACAAAACCAGAAACCATCAATTATCGTACCCAAAAACCTGAACCAGATGGTCTTTTCTGTGAAAAGATCTTTGGTCCAACCAAAGATAATACCTGTTATTGTGGTAAATATAAGAAAGCAAAGGATATTGGCCTAGTTTGCGAAAGATGCGGAGTTGAAATTACAACTCGAGCTGTTCGTCGTGAACGTATGGGTCATATTGATTTGGCGGTTCCTTGCTGCCATATTTGGTATCTTAAAGGTATTCCATCCCGTATTGGCCTTGTGCTCGATGTCTCTCCTAAGCAATTAGAGGATGTCATCTACTATAATGCCCACTATGTTTTGGATCCAGGTACTTGTAAATCTCTTCATTATAAGCAATATATTAATGAAAAGATGGGTCGTGCGGATTTTATTTCAGCTCTTAAAGAAGTGGCTGATACTATCCAAGATAAGACTATTTATGAATATACTTTAATTACAAATTATATTAATCAACTTGAAACTAATAACCAAGTCTTTGATTATTATGGTATTTCTGGTTTGATTTCAAAATTCACTGGCGCCAAATTTGGTGAAGGTGCCGAAGCCGTTGAAACCCTTCTTAAAGAAGTTGATTTAAATAAAGAATCTGAAAATATTCGTGCCGAACTTAAAGAAGCTAGTGCTCAAAAGGCTACTAAACTCATTAAGAGACTCGAAGTAATCGAATCTTTTATTAAATCTAACAACCGTCCAGAATGGATGATTCTTCGTGCTTTACCTGTCATTCCACCTGATCTTCGTCCAATGCTTCCACTTGATGGTGGTCGTTTTGCGGTCTCAGATTTAAATGACTTATATCGTCGTGTTATTTCTCGTAATAAGATGTTAAAAGATCTTATCGAAAGAAATTCACCACGTGTTATTCTTACTAACCAATGTCGTATGCTTCAAGAAGCTGTCGATTCTTTAATTGATAATGGTCGTCGTAATGGTAAACCAGTTACTGGTGCTGGCGGTCGTCCACTTAAATCTTTATCAGGCTCCTTAAAAGGTAAGCAAGGTAGATTTAGACAAAACCTTCTTGGCAAACGTGTTGACTATAGTGGTCGTAGTGTTATTGCTGTTGGTCCATCTTTAAAGATGTATCAATGTGGTTTACCACGTGAAATGGCTATTAAATTACTCCGTCCATTTATTATTCGTGAACTCATTTCGACTAACGTCGCAATAAGTGCTTCTCAAGGCGATAATATGATTGATCGCAACGAGCCAGAAGTCTATGATGCTCTTGAAAAAATCATTTCTTATCACCCAGTATTACTTAACCGTGCGCCTACTCTTCATAGATTAGGTATTCAAGCCTTCCAACCTGTTCTTGTTGAAGGCCGTGCCATTCGTTTACATCCACTCGTTTGTCCTGGCTTCAACGCCGACTTCGATGGCGACCAAATGGCTGTTCACGTCCCTATTACGAAAGAAGCCCAAGAAGAAGCTCTCGATTTAATGTTAGCTTCGAATAACATTCTTGGTCCAAAGGATGGAAAACCAATCTGTATTCCATCTCAAGACATGGTTCTTGGTAACTATTACTTAACAATTGAAGATAATAAAGAATATTTCTTAGCTCGTGCAGCCTCTGATGAAGCTAGTGGCGATCTTGATGAAGCTGAACTTTACAAGAAATTTGCTGAGGCTGAAGGTAAGGTCTTTGCGAGTGTGGATGAAGTAATTATGGCTTATGAATCCCATAAGGTTCATCTCCATAATAGAATTGCTATTTTAGGTAAGGAATTACATAAAGATGGTTTCACTTCAGAAATGAATAATTCTTATTTATTAACAACTGTTGGTAAAATTATCTTTAACGAAATTTTCCCTAACGATTTCCCATATATTAATGATGCGATTGAATCAAATTTAGCGGCTGATGATATTAAATATTTCGCTCCTAAAGGTAGTGATATTGCTGGGATTTTCGCTAATAAGGAAACTAAATTACGTAAACCAATTAATAAGAAGTTTATTGGTAAAATTATCGATGAAGTTTTCCATCGTTATGGTACAAGCAAAACTTCAATGATTGTTGATAAGATTAAGGATTTAGGTTTTGAATATTCAACACAATTTGGTATTACTATTTCTATTGCGGATATTCAAGTCTGTCCAAATAAAGGTAAACTCTTAGTTGAAGCCGATAAGAAGATTGAAAAGATCAATCACGATTTCAATAAAGGTTTAATTAGTGAAGACGAAAGACATAAACTCGTTATTGCTGTTTGGGGTTCCGATGGCAATCAAAAAGCTATCGAAGAAGACGTCAAGGCTGAACTTAATTCGAATAAAAAGAACTCCCTCTTTATTATGTTAGATAGTGGTGCTCGTGGTAGTATCTCGAACTTTACTCAATTAATGGGTATGAGAGGCTTAATGGGCAATACTTCTGGTGAAACTATTGAAATTCCAGTTCGTTCTTGCTTCCGTGAAGGTCTTAACGTTAGTGAATTCTTCACTGGTACCCATGGTGCTCGTAAAGGTGGTGCTGATACCGCTCTTAAGACAGCTGACTCTGGTTATTTAACTCGTCGTTTGGTCGATGTTTCACATGATGTCATCGTTCGTGAAGATGATTGTGGAACAGATCACGGAACTGTTGTTAGTGAAATTCTTGATGAATCTCAACAAAACATGGTTCTTGTCAAGCTTCAAGAACGTATTGTTGGTCGCTTTGCTTTACATGATATCGTTGATCCAAGTGATGGCCACGTTATTGTTGAAGGCAACACCATGATTGATGAAGCGAAAGCGGATGAAGTGGTTAAAGCCGGTATTAAAGAAGTTGAAATTCGTTCAATCTTTGGTTGTGAAACAAAAGATGGTGTTTGTGTCCATTGCTATGGTCGTAACCTTGCAACAGGAAAACTTGTTGAAAAAGGTCAAGCCGTTGGTATTATGGCCGCTCAATCCATTGGTGAACCTGGTACTCAACTTACCATGAGAACATTCCACACCGGCGGTGTTGCTGGCAGTGATATTACTCAAGGTCTTCCACGTGTTCAAGAATTGTTTGAAGCTCGTCCTCCAAAGGGCCAAGCTCTTATTTCCGAAATTAGTGGAACTGTTACCAAAATTACTCCTAAACAATCTGTCTTCGAAGTCACCATTAAAAATGATCTTGAAGAAAAGGTTTATGAAACTTACTTTGGTGCTAAACTAGCTGTCAAAGTTGGCGATAATATTAAAAATGGTGGCAAGATTACTGAAGGTGCTATTAATCCTAAAGAATTACTTAATGTCTCCGATCGTAATGCGGTCGAGCAATACATTTTAAAGGAAGTTCATAAGGTTTATGGTGCTCAAGGTATTGGCATTAGTGATAAACATATTGAAATTATCATTCGTCAAATGCTTCGTAAAATTGCTATTGTTGATAGTGGTGATACCGAATTACTTCCAGGCACAAGAGTGAATATTAATGAATTCACCAGTGCGAATGCTCCAGTTTTGATGGATGGTAAACATCCAGCTGTTGGACGTCCAGTCGTAATGGGTATTACAAAGGCAGCTCTTGAAACTGATTCGTTCTTATCAGCTGCTTCCTTCCAAGAAACAACTCGTGTCTTAACCGATGCGGCTATTAAAGGAAAAGCTGATCATTTACATGGTTTAAAAGAGAACGTTATTGCTGGTCGTTTAATTCCAGCTGGTCGTGGTTTATTGACTCCAAGCGAAGAACAAGAAATCATGGATAACTTCAATGTTGTCCGTCGCATTAATGAAGTTCGTGCGGACTATGGCCTAGAACCTGAATCAATTGCTGAAGAAGAAAATCCATATCCAGAACAAGATGATGTTGCTGTTTCAACAAATAATGATACTCCAACTGAAACAAGTGCTGATGGATTCGCTATTCGCGACGATAAGTAAAAAATAAAAATAGTCACATGGTTGAATAAAACCATGTGACTTTTTTAATGCTTTTAAAGATATTTATTAATTATTTTTTGTTGTCATAAATAATAAGGACATTATTGCGTTTTAAGAGTGAAGCAAATTCTTCTTTATTGTTTGAAGACTTGAAACCCTCATTTTTTAAAACAATTACATTTTGTTGAGTAGAATAAATAACAGTATATTCTTTATAAAAAATAACTTTTTTAATATCTTTATATGCAATAAAATAAGTGGAAATTTGTTTCGTATCTGAAAAAAGAGTGGAATATAATTCATATTCATAAAAATCAATAACAAATTTTGTTGGTCTAATCGAAGTGCGAGTTTGACCCTTTTTAGCATAAGAAACAAGGCTAATACCGACTTGAATAAATATTAAAATAATTGAAATAGCTAATAGTAGATTTCTAGTAGTTTCATCTTTAGCATAAAAAGCTAAAACAAACATTGCTAAGAGACCTAAAAACACTACTAAATTCGCACAAAAGGAAATTATGTCTTTTTTATGGGACTTTGAATACTTACTTAAATTTGGATCTTTTAGACTTGTAACATTATAAAATAAAGGATCTTTACGAAATAATATCGTATTGCCAATCGGTTCTTCTTCCATACAACCTCCCAGTAATTATAAAATGTTTTACTATTATCTTTATTATAAACCATTAGTCTTTAACTAACTATTTTAAAGATGGATTATTTTTTTCAATATTTTCTTTATTTTTATCTGCATTAATGAGAAAAATCTTAGAAAATTTGGCTGCAGTTCTCTTGTGTTTGGCAATTTTGCTTTCAATATCGTTTTTCATTTCTTGTAATAAAGCGTTTTTATTGGAATAAGATATAGCTTTCTCTTTTACCTGAATCTTAAAGTTTTCATATTTAATAATAATCTTTGATTCTTTGGCTGCTTTTGATATGCGAGCAAATACATCAATTGAATAAGTTAAATCCATTAAAAATAAACCATAAATAATTCCAGTAATAAAGAGTAAAGCAAAATTATTACTTGAAATGATTACATTATAGTAAAGAGTAACTAGATTATTCATCGGCTCGCCTAAAACTAACATATAAAATAAACCGGCTAGAGCCCATAAACACGTGAATTCTGGGCAAATCACTCCCTCGATATTTCCTTTCAAGTTTGAATAATCCCATAGCTTAACATGTAAACCTTTAATAAAAATAATGCCGGCAAGATATTCAATTAAAGTAGCGGCAACCGTAAAGAGAATGATGCTATAAAATGTAAATAAATAATGGTTTGAAGTATTTAATCCGCACCAAGTAAAAATATTATAAAAAAAGTAAAGTAAGAAAAACCCAAAACCATATAATGGGAGCCAAGGTCCTTTACAAAAACCTGGATTTATCCAGCGTTTCATTGAAACATAACGGCGGAAAAAAACTTCGACAAAATACCCACAAATGGAGCCAAACATAAATAAAAACATAAAGGCTATAAAGTATTTCATATTTTTATTTTATAACAAATATTGTAAAGTATTCGTAATCTTTAAAATTATGAACATAAAACTTAATAATATTGAATATTATTATGTTTGAAAACACAAAAAATAAGGAAAAATGTTGCTTTTATTTTAAAGCCTTTATATAATTATTGAGTATGTATAAATATGCAGTGTTGATGGGCTTTTGAATGGAAGCCCTAAAATGTTGGAAAACACTTGAGACACCCGGTATTGTGTACATCCAGAATTAATTAGTTAATTTTAAGGAGAGATTTAAATGGCAACTATTAATCAATTAGTGCGTCAATCTCGTAAGAAAGTTGAATCAAAACCAAAGACTCCAGCTTTACTTTATCGATATAACTCACTAAACAAAAAAGAAACAAAGCAATTCAGCGCTCAAAAAAGAGGCATTTGCACCCGTGTTGGTACAATGACTCCTAAGAAGCCAAACTCCGCATTACGTAAGTACGCCAGAGTCAAACTCAGCAATGGTTACGAAGTCACTGCTTATATTGGTGGTGAAGGACATAACTTAGCTGAACACAGCAACGTTATGATTCGTGGAGGCAGAGTCAAAGATTTACCAGGTGTCAGATACCATATTATTCGTGGTGTCCTTGATTGTGCTGGTATTGAAAAACGTAGACAAGGTCGTTCCTTATACGGAACTAAAAAGCCTACAGAGTCTAATTAAGGAGGTAATTTAGAATGCCACGTAAGGGAAATGTAGTACATCGTGATGTTTTACCAGATCCAATTTATAATTCAAAATTAGTCACACGATTAATTAACGATATTATGTATGATGGTAAACGCGGTGTTGCTCAAACAATTTTATATGATGCTTTTAAGAAAGTAGAAGAGAAGACTAGCAAACCAGCAATGGATGTTTTCGCGACTGCAATCAACAATATTATGCCAGAAGTCGAACTCAAAGTTCGTCGTATCGGCAGTGCTAACTATCAAGTACCAATTGAAGTTTCACAAGATAGAAAAGCTACTTTAGGTTTAAGATGGCTTGTTACCTATGCTCGTTTAAGAAATGAAAAGAGCATGGTTGATAAACTTGCTGGAGAAATTTTAGATGCCGCTAATGGTACAGGCGCGGCTGTTAAGAAGAGAGAAGATACCCACAAGATGGCTGAAGCTAATAAAGCTTATGCTCATTATAAGTGGTAATTAAGGAGAATAATACATTATGGCTGATCGTGAATATGATTTAGAACACACTAGAAATATCGGTATTATGGCTCATATCGATGCTGGTAAAACAACAACTACTGAACGTATTTTGTATTTTACTGGTAAGATCCATAAAATCGGTGAAGTCCACGAAGGAGCAGCCACTATGGACTGGATGGTCCAGGAGCAAGAAAGAGGTATTACTATTACATCCTCTGCAACTACTTGTTTTTGGAAAGGTAATCGTATTAATATTATCGATACTCCAGGGCACGTTGATTTTACTGTTGAAGTCGAAAGATCTTTAAAGGTCCTTGATGGTGCTGTTACAGTACTTGATGGTAAAAATGGTGTTGAACCTCAAACCGAAACCGTTTGGAGACAAGGTTCAAAATATGGTGTTCCACGTATTGTTTTCGTAAATAAACTTGATGCAACGGGTGCTAACTTTGATATGTGTGTGGCTTCACTCCATGAAAAATTAGCTGCTAACGCGGAAGCTGTTGAATACCCAATTGGTATTGAAAACGATTTCCACGGCGTCATTGATATTATTAAAGATGTTTGTTGGATGTATGGTTCTGATCCATTACTTCCTCCAACTCTTGAAAAAGTTCCTGCTGAATATGAAGAAAAAGTTAAAGAATTAAAGCAAAAACTTTGTGAATCTATTGCTGAATTTGATGACAACTTCATGATGAAAGTTCTTGAAGGAGAACCAGTCAGCGAAGAAGAAATTAAAGCAACTATTCGTAAAGGTGTCTTATTAGGCAAATTCTTCCCAGTTTTCTGCGGAAGTGCTTATAAAGATAAAGGTATTCAACCACTCCTTGATGGCGTTATTGATTATCTTCCATCTCCACACGAAATTCCTCCTCAAAAAGGTACTCGTCCTGATGGCAGTATTGAAGAATGTATTCCAGATGATAAGGGTCACTTAGCCGCTCTTGCTTTCAAGATTGCGACTGATCCATTTATCGGAAGACTTGCTTATGTTCGTATCTATCGTGGTACGATGAAATCTGGTAGTTATGTTTTAAATACCGTTAAGAACTATAAAGAAAGAATCGCTCGTCTTGTCCTTATGCATGCAAATCATCGTGAGGAAATTGATGAATTACATTCTGGAGATATTGGTGCTATAGTCGGCTTAAAGAATACCACTACTGGTGATACATTAACAGATGAAGATTATCCATTAATTCTTGAAAAGATGGTATTCCCAGAACCTGTTATTGAAGAAGCTGTTGAACCAAAAACCAAAGCTGATCAAGAAAAGATGGCTGTTGGCTTGATGAAACTTGCTGAAGAAGACCCAACATTTAAAGTCCACACTGATCAAGATAGTGGTCAAACCATTATTGCAGGTGTTGGCGAACTCCACCTCGACATTATTGTCGATCGTTTAAAGAGAGAATTTGGCGTCCAAGTTAACGTTGGCAAACCACAAGTTGGCTATCGTGAAACTATTAAAGGCACAGCTGATTGTGAAGGTAAATATATTCGTCAATCCGGTGGCCGTGGTCAATATGGTCACGTTTGGATTAAGTTTGAACCAAATCCAGGCAAAGGCTTCGAATTTGTTGATGCTGTTGTTGGTGGATCTGTTCCACGTGAATATATTAAACCTACTCAAGATGGCTTAGTTGCTGCTCTTGATAGAGGTCTTGTTGCTGGATTCCCAGTTTGCGATATTAAAGCTACACTCTTTGATGGCTCTTATCACGAAGTTGATAGTAGTGAAGCGGCCTATAAGATTGCAGCTAGTATGGCTCTTAAAGAAGCCGCTAAGAAATGTAACCCAGTTATTCTTGAACCTATCATGAAAGTTGAAGTTACGGTTCCAGAACAATATTATGGTGATGTTCTTGGTGATTTATCTCGTCGTAGAGGCGTCATTACTGATGAGTCTCAAAGAGGTAATGCAAAGATTATTGTCGCCGATGTCCCACTTGCTGAAATGTTCGGTTACGTCACAGATTTACGTAGCTTTACACAAGGTCGTGGTAACTACACAATGCAATTCGATCACTATGGTGAAACACCAAAGTTCATTGCAGATGAAATTATTAAGAAGTCAGGAATGAGTCAACGTTAATCTTTATAGATTAAGTGTTTGATAAATGATTGATTTAAAAGAATTATTGCTATAAAATTATATAGTATTGATATTAATGGAGGAAATTAATTAATATGGCAAAAGAAAAATTTGATAGATCTAAGGTACATGTTAACGTTGGTACAATCGGTCACGTTGACCACGGCAAAACCACATTAACTGCTGCTATCACCCACGTTTTAGCTAAGAAAGGCGAAGCTAAAGCTCTTGATTACAACCAAATCGATGCTACCCCAGAAGAAAAAGCTCGTGGTATCACGATTAATACTGCACACGTTGAGTATACAACTGCTAAACGTCACTATGCACACGTCGACTGCCCAGGGCACGCTGACTATGTTAAGAACATGATTACTGGTGCTGCACAAATGGATGGTGCCATCCTTGTTGTCGCTGCTACTGATGGTGTCATGCCACAAACACGTGAACATATCTTACTTGCTCGTCAAGTTGGTGTTCCATACATTGTTGTTTTCTTAAATAAATGTGATGCTGTTGATGATCCAGAATTAATCGACTTAGTTGAAGCCGATGTTCGTGATCTTCTCAATAAATATGGATTCCCAGGCGATACATGCCCAGTCATTCGTGGCTCCGCATTAAAAGCTCTTGAAGGTGATCCAGAAGCTGAAAAGCACATCATGGAACTTATGGATGCTGTTGATGCTTACATTCCTGACCCAGTCAGAGATAACGATAAACCATTCTTACTTGCAATTGAAGACGTTCTTACAATTACAGGTCGTGGCACCGTTGTTACAGGCAGAGTCGAACGTGGCACAGTCCACCTTAATGATGAAGTCGAAATTGTTGGTATTCACCCAACCTTAAAATCAGTTGTTACCGGTCTTGAAATGTTCCGTAAACTTCTTGATTTTGCTGAATGTGGTGATAACGTTGGTGTTCTTCTTAGAGGTATTACAAGAGACCAAGTCGTTCGTGGCCAAGTTCTTGCTAAACCAGGAAGTATTATTCCACATACCAAATTCACAGCTGCTGTTTACGTTTTAACTAAAGAAGAAGGTGGCCGTCATACTGGATTCTTATCCAACTATAGACCACAATTCTACTTCCGTACAACCGATGTTACCGGTATTATCACACTTCCAGAAGGAACAGAAATGGTTCTTCCAGGTGATAACATTACATTAACAGTTGAGTTAATTCACCCAGTTGCTATTGAAAAAGGTACTAAGTTCTCAATTCGTGAAGGTGGCAGAACCGTTGGTGCTGGTACAGTCCACGAAATCATTAAGTAATTAAACTTATAAAAATAAGCTCATCGGAAGATGAGCTTTTTTTAATTCTTAATCGATAACATATTAATTATTACCAATTATAAATACTTGGGGGCATTTGTTAAAATACGATTGCAAAACAACAATATTTGCGAAAAATTTTAATTAATATTACGGACTGAAATATATCACAATATTAATATTATTTTTAGTATAATATTAATACGCTTAAGGTATAAGAATGGAAGAAAATATTATTAAAGAAGAAAACAATGAGAACAAAGAGTTCTTAATATATCCTTCAAAACTATCACGCCGTTTGTTAACTTTTTTAGCTGATGGTTTTTTAGCTTTTATTTTGTGTATTTTTTTATTTGAAATTGTCGTATTGCCATTAGGCAAATTGAGTGTGAATTATGGCACAAAATATAGCGATTATGTTAACGTAATCAATGAACGATATGATTTTTTGTACTCGAATAATTATTTATTTTATGAAAACGAAAACACAAAATATTCATATAATAGTAATGTTGAATATACTGCTAATGAGTTTATTCATTATTATGCTTTTGATAAAGACGTTTCACTTAAAAAATATGAAATTTTTGAAAACTATTATGTAAATAAAAAAGGCCTCGATGAAAATACATTTTTACAAAATAAATATAAATACGAAAGTAGTGATTCATTTAAAAAATATTTTGAAATTGATTTAAAAACTTCACCTTATACAATTCAAATGCGTGAAACTTATCGCAATTTATTTAAACCTTATTTCGAAACCGAAAATGCTATTTCTGATGCTGGAAAAAAAGAAATGACAACATTTAAATCACAATTTTTCCAAGGAACTTTCTTAGGAATGACAAATGATCTTTATTCGAGCGATAATTACATCATTGGTTTAAATAATGATATAAATACATTTAAAGATTACCAGAATAATTTGTATATTTATTGTTCATATATTTCTTTTGTATTAGTGGTCATTATTTTGTACTTAATTATCCCATTAATTGATAAAAAGGGGCGAACGGTTGGGAAAATAATAATGAAACAAGAGGTTATAAATACAAATACTTTGCAGAACCCTCATATTAATTTAAAAATATCTCTATTTTTCTTAAATACTTTAGAATCGTTGAGTTTTTTAATGTTTGTTCCTTGGATTAGTGCAGGTTTTTCAACACTATTTTCATTAGTTCCGCTTTTTTATCCATCCGCTATTGCTCTTCTTTATTGTCTAATTTCCTTTGTAATTGCATGTGCGAATACTTTAAATAAATCTATAAAAGAATTAGTCACTTTTACAATGGTAGTAGATTCTTCTTTAATGGACCAGTATTATATCGAAAGAGGTTATAGTGCATAATGATTAAAAGACAAACTGTACCTGTTGAAACAGTAGCGAATGATGAGATTACGCTAAACAGTGAAACACCTAAAAAAATTCATATTCAATATGAAAGACCCGTTCCTTCAAAAAGGTTGTTTTCTTCGATTTTAGATTTTTTAGTTTTTGCGTTAATTGCTTCGCTTATTTTTCTTGGAACCCGTGCAATCATGGAAGTTACGCCTAGCTATAAAGCCAACGAGGAAACTTATCAAAGCATTCAAGTGAATTCTGGTTTATATCAAAAAAGCACAAACGGGTATTATTATAATATTTTTCACTACTATGAACTCCAAGACAACGATTCTACATTTGAAAAGATAAAATTGAGAAATGCAATCGATGCTTTTATTAAATATAGCAATGAACAATCAGACACTCATAAGGTCGATGTTCAAAAAGAATATGATAATTATCGAGTTAATCTAAAAGTTGATGGCGTAAATTATTTTATGGTTGAAAACAGTGAAATTAAAGAAGTTAGTGGCATACCATCTTCCAGTTTTAATAAAAATGCTTATGGGCCATTTATTGAAGAAAAATGCTGTGCAATTTATCTTGTTGAAAATTTTACTCAATTTGTTAATTCCCAAAAAGCCATAACTTACGGACTTATTTTTATTGATCTTCCAATTAGTGTCATATTGGCAGCGATTTTATCTTTTTATGTTCCTGGATTGATTTTTAAAAGAGGACGTAAAAGTTTAGGAAAATTGTTATTTCACATCTCGCTTGTTGATAAAAACTATTTAAGCTTGCCATTAAAAACTTATACCTATAGATTCTTAATCATTCTTTTTGGAGAAATTATTTTATCGTTTGCTACATTTGGAGTGCCATTACTTATATCAGCCAGTTTTGAGGCTTTTAGCAAGAAAAAACAACCTATTCACGATTATTTATTAAAAATTGATTCGTTAGATACATCAACTGATAAGGTCTATTTTTCGAAACAAGAAATAGCTCACGAACAAGAAAATACTAATAAAACTGTTGATTTTAAACTTCGTTAAAAATTTCTTAAATAAAGTCTATTTCTTTTCGTTGCTAACAATAATAATTTTAGTATATAATACTAATGTATTATGAAAAAACAAATATTAATTATGCTCTCAGTTTTGCTTTGCGGAGTGTCTTATTTGTCCACCTCATATTCTGAAACTGCAAAATTTGATAATCGTTCGAACAGCTCAAAGGAGAGTGCAGTTTTAAAGTATGCAGCGGAAGGTGAAACTGTAAGTCTAGGAACTGAACTTGGTGATGGTGTTCTTTCGATTGCCCTCCGAGCTTCATCCAAAAGTCCGACTTCTCGTTCTATTCGTTTTCAAGTTACATCAGGAGATAATTTTAATGCGAATGACAACTACACATTAGGTTGTTATGATCCAAAAAATTATTATCCACTAACTGTTGTTTATAATTTGCTTGATGAAGATGGTAATGTTTATAAAACAAACGCTTCAACAGTTGTCGATCGTGGTGCTACTAGTGGTAATTATGATCCACTTGGCAATTATTATGGCGCCGAATACATTGTTTTGTATTTAACTGCTTTTTGTGATTATGGTCTTTCTATTGATACAGAATCAATCAAATTCATCAATATTTTTAAAGCAAATATTGTGACTGGAGCAGATCAAGTCAAATCGTTTACTCCTGATTTTGAAACTAACTATTATTGTTCTTTTTCAAAAAATAAATCAACGGTTACAACGGTCGTTCGTGATCTTGAAAATCTTATTGATTTCAAACAAACACACTTCGTTGAAAGCTCACTCTATTCTGACACATATGCATTAAAATCTACAATTTTTGCGCATAGTGAAGAAGTTTATGCTGCACGTAAAGCTAGTATTTATAAACAATATAAAGATGGAATTGCTGCAGGGACACATTTAATTCGTGTTCGTTTTACATGGAATGGCAATTCTCGTTATTTAATTTCTACTGAAAAAGATGGTGTAATAACGAAGCAAACATTAGTTCCGGATGGCAGTTATTTAATCATTAACTCTGAGGGGAAAACTGATTTAACAATCTTTGCTAAAAATATTGAAGGCAAAATTGTTGATTTCCAATTAATGAACTTCACAGTTAAATTATCCTTACTTGTTACTAAGACGTTAAAAGAGGTTTCGACTCTTAGTTCATTTGATGATTATTATGGATCATTAAGTTTCTTAACTAGCGATGTTAAAGATTATAAAGGCAATATCGTTTATTCTAAAGTAAATGTTGATGCCTTTAATAACATTAACTTACAAGCTATTCTCGGCTTCACATTAACTACTCTTATTTATGTTGTTGCTGTTGTTAGTGCTTATTTCTTCCTAAAAAATAAATTTAAGAACGATGAATTCCGTAAGATGAATAAGAGCTCTTATATTAAAAACAGCATTCATGGATACATTTTTGTTATCGCGTTTGTAATGGACGTTCTTTACATTATGTGGCGTGCTACAACTTACAATAACTCAACAATTGTTGCTAATGCTCTAGATCCAATGATTGTAGTATTCAGTGTTATTTCAATTATCTGGTTTGGCTACTGGGTTAAATATGCCATGGTTCGAATCAAAGATTGGCGTGAAAAACAACAAGTTGAAAAACTCAATCTTAATAAAAAAGTCGTTGATGATGGTACTAAATAATTAAATAGTGGAGAAACATTATGGAAATAAGAATTAAAAATTTAACAAAAATTTTCCCAGGGAATGCAAAAAAGCATATCCGTGATACCGTGGCCGTTGATAACCTCGATATAACGATTCCTGATGGAAAACTCGTTGGTTTATTAGGACCATCGGGCTGTGGTAAATCGACAACTCTTTATATGATTGCTGGTTTACTTAATCCTACAAGCGGTGAAATTTGGTTTGGTGATGAAGAAGTTACTAATCTTTCCGCCGAAAAAAGAGGTATTGGTTTAGTTTTCCAAAACTATGCTCTTTACCCACACATGACTATTTATAAGAATGTTGAATTCCCTTTAACTAATCTTAAAGTCGAAGTCCCACTTGTTAATTTCTTCAATTATGCATTAACTTATACTTATGTTTTAAGTGAAAAAGATGTGGTCGATGGTATTGTTCGTTCCTTTAACTCCTTATGTTATAAATTAGGTTTTAAGAAATTTAAAGTTGTTCCAACTGTTGTTGGCCAAGATTTAACTCTTCTTATTACTTTATCTAATATTTCAAAAGATGATGAAGCCAAGCTTAAAACTAATGTTCCAGCTATCATTAAAGCCACATTAACTAACGAGGTAGAAGAACAAAGTAGCGAAGCTTTATTTGATGGTGTTGCTCGTTTCAAACTTAGCAATACTGATCCAATTAATGAAGATGTTAAAGTTAATGAAGTTGCTTGTAAGAAATATGCTCGTAATGTTAATAACCTTATTCATAGCTTTGATTTAAGAAGCGTTGAATTAAGTGTTTATGTTAATGAAGGAGCTTTCTATTGCTTCTTTAAAGTTAAAAAGGCTACTGAAGCCCACTTAAATTTACTTAAAGAAGGCTTAGTTGAAAAATTCGGTGCTCAAGAACTTGATTTCAAAGTCTCACAAGCCTTATCCTATCGTAGATTAAATTCTGTTGAAAGACATGAAATCGTTTACGAAACAGCTAAACTTGTTCAAATCGAAGAATATTTACAACGTAAGCCATCACAATTATCTGGTGGTCAACAACAACGTGTCGCGATCGCTCGTGCTCTTGTTAAACGTCCAAAGGTTTTATTACTTGATGAACCATTAAGTAACCTTGATGCTCGTTTACGTTTACAAACTCGTGAAGAAATCCGTCGTATTCAAAAGAATACCGGTATTACTACTGTTTTCGTTACTCACGACCAAGAAGAAGCTATGTCAATTTCAGATGAAATTGTCGTCATTAAGCTTGGTGTTATGCAACAAAAAGATAAGCCACAAGTCGTTTATAATGACCCAGCCAACTTATTTGTTGCTCAATTCTTAGGAACACCTCCAGTTAACGTGTTTAATGGATATTCTAAAGATAATAGTATTTATGTTGGCAATTCTAAAGTCTTTGAATGTAAGGAAACTAAACTGCCAGATCAAGATTTATTTGTAGCTATTCGTCCAGAAGGTTTTGAATTAACTCCAAAGGGTGATTGTGGGTTAGCTTGCAACGCTGAAATGATTCAAATTTTAGGGCGTGATCTTTCGATTATTGCCACAAATGAGAATTGTTTAAAACCAAACTTCAAAGTTATTATCGCAAATAACGATGATAACATTAAAGGCAAAATTAAATTAGGTGTTAAACCAAACAAATTATATATTTTCGATAAGACAACCGAAAAACGTATTTACATTAAATAGGGATAATCTTATATGGAAAATAATGAAAAAAAGGATGGCTTAATAAATAATAGCGGTGGAGTTAGCGCTACTATTGATAATCCATATGTCTATAACGATACTAAATATGGCGAAGTACAACTTGGCTATAATCCTCAAAAAAATTTAAATGTTCGCCTTGTTTCAAATAAGGCTGCCGATCCTAATTTTAAGGTTACAGGCGTTAAAGATGCCGGACAAAGTAATAACTGGAAAGCCTGGTTATATTTAGCTCCAGTCCTCATCCTTATGTCAGTTTTCTTAATTTATCCTTTAATTGATACTATCGCTATTTCCTTTATGGATAACTATAGTTATGTTAAGGGTACATTTGATGGCTGGTCTTTCGCTAACTATGGTAAAGTCTTAGGACTTCTTCCTGTTAATGGAGGCTATCAAAAGAATTTCGTCGACTATGCTATTGGTAACACTTTCTTCTTAGTGTTTGTTACTGTTCCAATCTCAATTTTTATTGCTATTCTCATCTCAGTCGGTCTAAATAATTTAAAATGGTTCCAAAAAGTATTACAAACCGTTTTCTTCCTTCCATATGTTACTAACGCCATTGCTATCGGCATGGTCTTCAGTGTCATCTTCGATCAAAAAGGTTTAATAAACTTTATCTTCCAAACAGATAAACTTTGGATTTATGGAGCCCAAAGATGGGATGCAATGCTTCCACTTTGTATTTACATTATTTGGAGTTCGCTCCCATTTAAGATTCTTGTCTTCCTTAGTGGCCTACAAGGTATTGATAAACAATATTATCAAGCGGCTAAAATTGATGCCACTCCACAATGGAAGGTGTTATTTAAAATTACAATTCCATTATTATCGCCGCAAATCCTTTATATTATGATTACTTCCTTTATCGGTTCGTTTAAGGAATATTCAAGTATTGTTGGCTTATTCAATGGTCCGGGTACTTCAAATGGTTCTTATGAAATGTACACTGTTGTCTACTATGTTTACGATAACATTTCACTTCATACCGAATTAGCTGCGGCCGCTGCCACAATGCTCTTTGTTGTTATTTTACTCTTTACATGGCTCCAAAGTGTTGTTTCAAAACGCCGTGTTTACTATTAATAAGGAGGAATGGTTATGTTTGAAAATTTATTTAAGAAAAAACAAGATCCAAATTTGGCCACCTATCCTGATTTTACTAAACCAGGTGTCCTTCCTTGTGACGACATTGTAATTACGATTAAAGAAGGTCGAGCTTCTGTTAAGAAACTGCTTGTAAATCAAAAAATAATGCATGTTCTGTCGACTATTTTACTCTATGTAATTATTGTGGCCTTAGCTTTATTAGTCGTTTTCCCATTCTACTGGATGATTATTACTTCGTTAAAAACTAACGAAGAAATTATGGCGGGTGACCAAACGTTCTTCCCACGTATCGTTATGTGGACCAACTACGTTTATGTCTTCCAAGTCTTCGATTTTAAGACTTACATGTGGAATACTATTGTCGTTGCTATTTTCTCGACTTTAGGTACTCTTATCACAACTATCTTCTCCGCTTTTGCTTTCGCTCGTTTAAACTTTAAGGGCCGTGATCAATTATTTATGGTCTTCTTAATGACAATGATGATTCCAGGCGAAATGATGGTTATTTCTAACTATATTACTGTTGCAAGTTTTGGCTGGATTGGCAATGATCAAACCTTGATGGATGCTTATTTATCAATGATTGTTCCTTTCTGGGTTAGTGTTTTCTATATTTATTTACTCCGTCAAAACTTTAAACAAATTCCAAATGAATTATATTTAGCGAGTAAAGTTGATGGCAAATCCGATTGGAATTATCTCTGGAAAGTCATGGTTCCACTTGCTTCTCCAACTCTTATCTCAATTACTATTTTAAAGTTCATGGGTACTTGGAACTCCTATGTGTGGCCAAACCTTGTCACCCAATATCCGGAATATCGTCTTATTTCCAATGGTCTTCGTGGCAGTGCCTTCCAAGATCTTGAAGCCGGTGTCGTTTTCCAAGGTTATAAGATGGCGGCAACTGTTATTGTTACTGTTCCACTCTTCCTTCTCTTCGTTTTCTTTAGAAAATATATTATGAGAGGTGTTGGCAGAGCCGGAATAAAAGGTTAAAATATATATAGTCTTATTAGTTATTTTAGTTATTATTGCTTTAATAAAGCAATGTAATAGTCAAGATTGAATTTTTAAATGGAGGAAATTTAAAAAAATGAAATCAAGAAAATATTTATCCCTTCTTGCAGTTCCAATGGTTTTGGGACTACTTACAGCATGTGGAGAGACAACATCAACTTCAAAAGAACAAACAACTACAAGTCAAACTCCTACAACAACTGAAACCTCTACCGAAGAGACCTATGTTCCAAAGGTAAAGACAGCTACTACTATTTATTTCTGGAATACTTTAGGTGAACAATTTACTTCAACCATCAATGGTTTTATTGAAGGTTTTAAGAAACTTGAAACAAATGTCACTGTTGAAGTCGTTAAACAAACTGGTTCTTATAATGATTTAAAAACCAAAGTCGTTAATGGTTTCTCTGTTGATAACTATCCAGATTTAGTCCAATGTTATCCAGATCACGTTGCTGAATATATCGACTACGAAAAGGCTCTTAACTTACAACCTTTCATTGATAATGCTGATTATGGTTGGACAGCCGAAGATAAAGCAGACCTCATTCCTGCTTATTTAGCCGAAGGCCGTGGTTTTGCTAAAGAAGGTACATACGTTGTTCCTTTCCAAAAATCAACTGAAGCTATGTTCTATAATGAAGACATTCTTCTTAATACAACTATTGCTCAAGGTATCGTTACCGCTTATGCTTCTTTAGGCAAGGGTGATACATTAAATAATGGTAATCCAATTAGTGCTTCATACTTATCTAACCTTACTTGGGAAGAATTATTCAATAAACTTTGCCCAGCTATTGAAGCTTATAACGCCTCTTTACCAGAAGCTGAAAAGATTTTAAAGACTGGTGAAGCTTACCATTCAATCTTCGCTTATGATAGTGATGATAACTTATTCATTACCTTAGCTCAACAATATGGTTATGGCTATACTTCTGTTGATAAAGTTACTGGTAAAGGTAAAGCTGATTTCAATAATGCTGAAATGAAAGGTCTTGCTGCTACATTTAATGCTGCTGCTAAGAAAGGTTATATCATTTCGAAAGGTTCAGCTGGCAATAACTATACGAATACTTATTTCACAAAGCAAAATACTTTATTCTCTGTTGGTTCAACTGGTGGTGTCAGCTATCAATTTAGTAAAGATAACCCAATGAACGTTGGTGTTTCAATTATTCCACACGCTGAAGGCAAAGAAAAAGCTGTTATTTCACAAGGTCCTGGCTTAACAATGCTTGATCATAATGATGAAAACAGAGCTCTTGCTTCTTGGTTATTCTACAAATACATGGTTAATAAAGAAAATTCATTAACATGGATGCTTAACTCTGGCTATCAAGGCATTCGTTTATCGAACTTCACTTCTGAAGAATATCTTGATAAGTGTGATATTTCTTCCAAAGATCCAAAGAGTGCTGAAAGATTATATGCGAAAGCCTCAACCTATGTTCCAACAACAAGTAATTATTTATTCACATCACCTGTTTTCGTTGGAAGTTCTACTTGCCGTACAGTCGTTGGCGGTCTTATGACAAAGATCTTAACTCCAACAAACGATATCAAAGATGTCGATACTTGGTTCCAAGATGCTTACGATACAGCCAATATTGCTATTAAGTAGTTTGTAGTTTTCTATAATTAAAATGGTAGAGGAATCTTTTAAAAGGTTCCTCTACTTGTCGCCTTTAAGGCTTTTTCTTTAAACGATTTAATATGATTTTTGATTATAATTGAAAATTCTATCGAAAATATCGTAGAATTTTGACTTATGGTTTAAGCTTAAACCTGTTTAAACTAAACTATCTTATATTTTCTAAGGGGGAAAATTACAATGAAAAGGAAAGGTTTTATTCCGTTTTGTTTGGGATTGATTGGACTTTTAACTTTAACTTCCTGTGGAGAAACCACTTCGAATGGATCAAATACATCTAGTGGCGATGCTAGCAAGAATGTTGAAGTCGTTTTTTGGCACACGATGGGGCAAGGATTAGCAGATACTTTAAACAAAAAGATCGAGGAATTTCAAACGCTCGTTAAAAAAAATGAGGGTGTCAATGTCACTGTTAAGGCCATTTATCAAAGTGGTTATGATACAATTTTGTTAAAAATTGCGAATGGTTATAGTGTTGGCAACACACCAACTTTAGCAGTTGCTTATCCAGATCACGTGGCTGAGTATTTAAATTATGGTGGCGAGAAAGGTGATTTTGTTG
Organism: Candidatus Alectryobacillus sp.; assembly: GCA_036735985.1. GTDB lineage: Bacteria > Bacillota_I > Bacilli_A > RFN20 > CAG-826 > Alectryobacillus. Next base: position 147,229 of record DAINNH010000001.1, read on the forward strand.
TTAATCTTGATAAATATATTAATAATGAAAAATATACTTTTGGCACCGATGCATATTATGGCGATAATATTAAAGGAACATCTGATTTTATTCAATCCTTTTATACTGAAGGCCAAAACTACGCAAAGAGTGGTACTTATTCTTTACCATTCCAAAAATCCACGGAATTAATGTTTTATAACAAAAATATTGTTGAAAAAAAATTAGCGCCAAAATTTAAAAAAGAAAGTGAAACCGTAAGTGAATTCCTAAATACATTAACTTGGGATGAATTTATGGCGATGAATGCAGAAGTGGCAGCGGATATTAAGGGGACGGATCATGTTTATGGTAATTCCTTAAAAGTTCCAGCCGTTTATGATAGTGATGGAAACTTATTTATTACCCAACTTTATCAACGTAATATCCCATATCTTGGATATGAAAATGGTAAAGGCAAGGTTTTATTCAATAACGAACAAGCTAAAACTTTTATCAGTGAATTAAAGACTCAATATGATAATGGTGAAATTTGGACAAAAGGTTCAAATGGTGGCAAATATGGTAGTGATACCTTTAAAAATGTTGAAACCTTATTCTCTATTGGATCTTCCGGTGGCTCAGGCTATCAAGATAGCGATTCTTTCCCAGTCGGTGTATGTCCAGTTCCAGCCTATAGCCGTGAACGTGCGAAATACGTTACCCAAGGTATTACTTTAGCTTTATTTAATAATTTAGGTTTTAGTACTGAAAAGAATGAATTAGCCACTCTTTATGGTTGGAAATTTATGAAATACTTAACTTCAACAACCTGTAATGTCGATATGATCTTTGGCTCACAAGGTTATGTTCCAGTTCGTACTTCGGCTTTTGAATCACCAGATTATCAAGAATATCTTGTAAATGAAGGCGAAGATTTAGCCCCAGCCGGTGCTAAAGTTGTTTACGAAGTTATTAAAGATAACTATATTAATACTCCAGTCTTCAAAGGCTCAGCGGTTGCTCGTAAGCAAGTTGAAGGTATTGTTACCCAAGTCTTAAATGGTAGTAAAACAGTCGAAAAAGCCTTTGCTGATGCCTATAATGAAGTATTAATTAGCATGTAAAGAGGTAAATTTATGAAATTATCAAAATATTTATTTGTCGTTGTTGCTGCTTTAACTTTTGGAGTGTTAACTTCTTGTAGTAAAACCACTTCAAGTACTGAGACAACTACAACTACAACTACATCGAACGATACTGTAGAAACATCTCTTCCAACATGGGTTGATTATGTAAATGACCCAAAAATTCGTTTAGGTGTTGATTATCATAAAGAGGGTTCAGCCACTGAATCTCGTGATTTTACAGTGGATGGTATCGCTCAAGTTGGTCTTCATATGTGTATTGATGGTGATACGGCGCATTTTACTAACCCATATAATACTGTTAATGTTAACGGCAATCTATCAAATATTGTTAAAATTCGTTTTTATGGTATTGATACTCCTGAATCAACCGGAAAAATTCAACCTTATGGTAAACAAGCCTCAGATTATACAAAATCAATCTTAAAAAATGCCGCTAATAACGGAACTATTGTTATTACTGGTACTAATTTTGCATCATATAAGGTTCCAACTTTTGATTCGACTGGTACTCGTTATCTTGGTCTTGTTTGGGTTAATGAAACTGTTAAAAATGCGGCTTATAATGATTTAAAATTATTAAATTTACAAATTGTTGAATATGGTTATTCCTGGGTTAAATCAACAAGTGATATTCCAGAATTAAGCAGTACTTTTGTTTTAGCTGAAACACAGGCTGAAACTTATAAATTAAAACTTCATAGTGGTGAAAAAGATCCTTACTTCAATTATGAAGGTGCCCAAGAAGTTGAAATTTTAAAAATTAAAGAAGCGGTTGTGGATACAATGACTACCGGAGCAGAGAATGCTTTTAATGGGGCAAATATCAAAGTCTATGGTGTTATTGTTGGCTATGCTAATAATACGTTATATATTCAAAAATATTATTCAGAAGCTAAAGGCAGTTTAATTAGTGGTGGCGAATATGCTTCGCTTAATATCTTTACTGGTATGTCCACAATTCCTTCTAAATTTCAAAAAATAGGTAATTTACTTTGTCTTGTTGGCACATTTGAATATACCGAGAACTTTGGTATGCAAGTAAGTGGTGTTGCGATGCCTACTAAACCAGTGGGTGAATCTGATTCCTATATTGTAACGGATCAGGCTGAAATTACGGCTCATTTTGAGAAAACGGAACCATACGTTTTTGAAGATACTATGGATAATTTCTCTTCAACAGTTCCATACAATGGAACTCCAGATTTAAAGTATCTTTATTCGCCTATTAAAGTAACTGATGAATTAGTTTGCACTAAAGTTTATAAATCAGCCTCAAGTGGTGATATTTCTTTAACTGTTTCGCCAGTTGGCACAACAACTAAAGAAAATCTTGAAATCTATATTTCTTATATTTTCTATCCTGATCAAGAAAATCATCCGGCCCTTCAATGGAAAGATGAATCTAATTTCTTAAATCAAACATTTAGAGTTTCTGGTATTTTCAACTGTCGTTATGATTCCGGCACTTCAAAATATTACTACTCTATTACCTGTCGTCCAAGTCTCACTCCAGAAGATTTAATTTGTACAAGTTACGCTGGATAATTATGATGTTAAAAATTAAGAAGGTTTTGCCGTTATTTTTGCTAACAACATTGCTTTTTTCGTGTGATGTAAATAATAGCGGATCTTCCACCAATGAGACAAGTGATACAAATGCAACTAGCGAAACATCAACTAATGCGACAAGTAGTGCGAATAGTACTTTGGTCATAAGTGAGAACGAACCTTTTATTTCAGAATTGTTTATTGGCGAAAAATATACTTTATCTTGTATTGAAATAGGAAATTCGACAAATGCGTCAATTAGTTTATCTAATTACTCTTTGGCTATCTTTAAATACAGTGATTTATCGATTGAATATAAATTTAGTGATTCTCTTAATGCCAACGGAACAATTATTTTAGCAAATAATGCATTGGCGGCGAGTAATTCTAATTATATTGATTTAGGGGCGAATTATATTACTGGGAGCAACTATATTGAGCTTCGTAAAAATGGCGTTTGCATTGATGCTATTGGCAATAAGGGGTTAAATACCTTTTATCAAACTAATGGTTCAATGATTCGCTTTAAGGAGTATTTTAAATCTTATAACAAATATGATCCATTACATTTCTTTCATGTTCGTGGTGGCGTAAGTAAATATTTGGGTAATCTTGATGTTTTAATGAGTGTTACTGAGTATGAAAAGGGACCAACTTTATCCTCGTATTATTCGGATAAAGTCTATGGCAGTTCAAGTGTTGTTCCACAAGGTGGCTATCTTAAAGCAACAATTAAGTCACTTGGAGATGGAGATACTACTCGTTTTTATTTCCCAGATGGTGATTCGAGTGTAAATAGTTTATCTGCCGTTCGATATTTGTTTATTAATTGTCCAGAAATTTTGCACCCGGGTGTTGAAGGCTCACGCGATCAGCCATGGGGACAACCTGCTAAAACTTTTAATAATAACAAGCTTAGTAATGCTACAAGCATTCTTGTTCAATCAAATAGTGGTTATTCATTAACTGAAACTTATGATCGTATGTTGGGATATGTTTGGTATAGTGATGTTAGCAATCCTAGTTTAAGTGACTATCATTTATTGAATTATGAAATGGTTTTAAATGGTTATGCTAACGTTTCGATTGATTCAAAATATGATACAATGTATGGAGTAGGCGACGTTTTATATTACGATTATGTTATGTATGCTTACTACAAAGCATTTAATGCTCACATCGGTGTTTGGGGTGAAACAGATCCAACTTACGATTACAGTAATTCGATATATATTGGATAAAAGGAGAAAAATATGTTCTGTTCAAATTGTGGCTATGATTTAAAAGAAAGCAAAATTAAATCAATCGAGGCAGAAGCTGCCAAGAAAGATGAATCCATGGAGGGCAAAAAAGTTTATGTTTGTCCACGTTGTGGAAAAATTATTAGCAATGGTTTTGAGGAAGCGGATTATAAGGCTTTATCTCAAGCTGCTCACGCTGAAGTTCACCGTGCAAATAATGCCAAAAATGGTGGTCTATGTTCAACCGCTATAGGCTCAATTTTAATCGCCATTTCTATTCTTTTCTTATTCATGTCATTTAAAGCGGCTAATGCTGGTAAACTCGATCCACATTGTATTGAATTTAGTGTTTTCTGTGTCCTTTGCATAGTTGGCACAGCTTGCTTAGTTGGTGGTTTAATTGTTTTTTTCATTGGTTTAAGAAGATCGAAAAAATATTCTTTATTAATTACTAATATACAAAACAAAAGTTTTGTGCAATAATATTAGGGCTGGCTGCTTTTTAACTAAGTAGCTCACCACGGACCCTTAGCTCAGCTGGTAGAGCAACTGACTCTTAATCAGTGGGTCTAGAGTTCGAATCTCTAAGGGTCCACCAAATTAAAAAATAAGGTAAGCGAATGCTTACCTTTTTATTTTTTTATATTTCTCAAATTAACAGAATTCGCTTGCTAAAAGAATTTCAAGAATGTCATTTAATAAGCATTCGTCGTCTTTAGTAAATGCATTAAGTTCGTCGGAATCTATATCTAAAACTCCAATAATAAAAATATCATTGCGCATCGGTAAAACTATTTCACTTTTTACTGTGTTAGAACAGGAAATATATCCAGCAAATTTTGTAACATCATCGACAATTAATGTTTTTCTTTGACTCATGCATTGCCCACAAACGCCTTTTCCGTTAGGAATTGTATAGCAAGCCACATCACCTTGAAAAGGTCCTAAATAGAGGCAATCAGAGCCTTTTTCGTATAAATAAAAACCAACCCAGGAAGCTTTGGGCATGATTGATTTAATATAAGCAGTAGTGTTGGCTAATTTTGATAAATAATTATCTTGTCCACTAATTAAGTCTTTATAAGCCAATATTTTATCGTTCATTTTTTAATTACCTCAATATAATTTTTATGAATTGCAATTTTTCCACTTTCTTCCATTTCATGTAACAAACGTGATAAGTTTTCGCGTGTTGTTGAAAGAAAATAAGCTAGATTAGCAATACTTTTAATAGTTAAGACTCCCTCATTCATATTTAATAACTCGTTTACACGATCTTCGAGATATGGAATCTGTAAAATAATTAATCTCCTTTTATCTTGTAGTGTCGTGTCAGCGATAATGCGTAGATATTCATCTCTAATATTTTTATCATTTAAGAGAATGTCAAGATTTTGCCTAGTTATTTTGATTAATTTTGTTTTTTTACGTGCTACCACTGTTGCTCTATATTTATTTAAACTAGAAAAAATCAAATTATTTCCAAAAATTTCGTATTTGTCAAAGATATTGTAGACTAAATCAGAATTATTTATGACTGAAGTCATATAAACTTCGCCATCTAAAATAATGGAAACCTCATTACAAGGTTGTCCTTCATAGAATAATATTTCATTTTTCTTATATTCTTTAATCCAGGATTCTTTTATTCCAGATTTATTAATATAATCAAGTAATTTTTTAACTTTCATACAACAAACCGTGATATTTATCACGCTCATTTATTATAACTTATATTATACTTTAATTGCAATTATAAAGGAGATTTAGGTATGAAAAAGAATATAAGTCTATTATTGTTATTGTCAAGTTTTGTTTTAGTCTCTTGTGGAGGAACATCTTCAAGCAGTGAAACAACTAAACAGTCCACGGAAGAAAGCGTCACTACTACTGGTGACACTACACAAGTGGCTACCACAACACAATCAACAACAAGCGAACAACAAGTGGAGCCATCTATTGTATATCCTGCTGGAACACCAGCTTTAGGATTAGCGAATTATTTAGTTGATCATGTTGATTCATCAACAGTTGTCGATGCGAGCGGCCTTATTGCCGAATTTTCGAAAGGTGCAGAAGGCAGTGATATCATCGTAGCACCTGTTAATGTTGGGGTAAAAATGTACAATACAAATGCTGCCTATAAGTTATTTAAAACATTTGTTTGGGGCAATTTATTTATTATTTCAAAAAATGCAAGTGTTAAATCATTTGCTGATTTAGATGGCAAAAAAGTTGGATATTTCGGTACACAAACTGCTACGCCATACATTGTGACGACTGCTTTAATGAAAAATAAAAATATTACTATTTCACTTGAAGCTGGTGCTTCGACGGTTTCGGAATTAACGCCATTATTTGTTAATGGAACTTATGATACTATTATTACTGCAGAACCCGTTTTATCTGGTTTAAAAATTAAAGGTGTTGTAAATGACAGTGTTACAATCATTGATTTACAGAATGAGTATAAGTTAATGAATGGAACAAATTCATATCCACAAGCCGGTATTTTTGTGAATTCTGAGTCTTACGGAAGTTACTTTAAAACTGCAGTTTTAGACAAGATGGTTGACGCAATTAATAAAGCCAATACAGATTCAACTACAACCGCACAAAATGCTTTAAAATTATCTGTTTTTTCAACAAGTAATGAAGCTATTTTAACAAAAGCAATTCCTGGTTCAAATTTTAATATTATCACTGATTATACAGTCGAAAAAACACAAATAGATTCCTATCTTGATATTTTAAGTAGCCAAAATTTAGGGAATACCTATGGGAATACAAAACCGTCAGAAGAATTCTATATTCATTAATTATTTTCTCTTTAGTTTAGGAATTGCAGTGTTTTTTGTTATATATTTTGCAATATCCTATTCTAAAAAAGATAGTTCAATGGCCTTTGTCTTTCCTGGATGGGGAGAGATATTTTCAAGCATTGGTTCAATCTTAACGAATAAGACATCTTTAATATCTTTGGGATGGTCTTTTTTAAGAATTATCGTTATGATTATAACTTCATTCGTTTTATCAAACTTAATATCATTTATTTATGTTTGTTATAAACCATCTATTAATTTTTTAAAACCTTTTATATTTTTTATAAAAACAGCTCCTATTGCTGCCATTTCTATTTATTTATGGTTATCAGTTGGCTCAGAGGGTGCTCCATATATTGTGGGTGGAATGGTAATATTTCCATTAATGCTAGAAGCTGACTTAACCTCTATTGATAATATTGATAAAAATATTTTAGACGAACTAAAAATTAGTGGTGCTAATAAATTTGAACAATTTATTAAAATATATTTACCTATTACTGCTCCCTACCAAGTGATGTCTATTTTGCAAGGTTTCGGATTAGGTTTTAAAGTTGGTATAATGTCCGAATATTTAGTTTATACAAAAAATAGCGTAGGATCTTTATTACATAATTATTTTGATAATTTTCAAGTAGCATATCTTTTAGGTATGGTTTTTATCATTGTTGTAATTGTTTTGATTATAGATGGAATTATGCAATTATATAAAAAACATCTAGAAAAATCCCTATAAATCGTAATTTTATTAGTTATAATATAAGTATGGATTTAGAATATAAGTCTTATACTTTTACGACTTTTATCACGCAACAAGATGAAAATGGTTATTTACGACCATTTGGTATTTTAGATTTGTTTCAACAAGCGGCGACACTTCATACTGATGATGTAGGGTTTAGCGCCAACGAACTATTTAAAAGTAATTTAATATGGGTAGTTTCAAAGAATAGACTTGAAATAATTGAGAATTGCAGGGATATTAGAAATTGTGTTGTTGAAACATGGCCTAATAATATTTCTAAACTTTCGCTCAATCGTAATTATGTTTTAAAAAGTATAGATGGAAAGATTATTGCAAAAGGCGTTTCGCAATGGTGCGTTCTTAATCTTAAAAACATGTTTTTAGCACCACTTCCTCCAAATCTTTTCAATAAAGTTCTTTGTAATGAAAATGCTTTTAATGATGGTTTTTTGCGGATAGCAACTTATAAAAAAGAAGAACTTACTTTTTGCAAAAATATTGAGGTTTTGCACAGTTTTTATGATAAGGATCATCATGTTAACAACGCTCATTATTTAGATTGGATTTATGACTCTATTGATATTAGTGAAATTCCTAATTGTTCAATCCAAATAGATTACGTCAACCAAACCTTCTTAAATGATATAATAGGGATATACAAGAAGAGAATTAGTGAATATACATATTATTTTGCTGGTTATAGCAAGGAAAAACTTTGCTTTAAATGCATTTTGGAGGTTAAACATGGTTAAATTAAATTATGTTAAGAAAATTAAATCTGGTTTAAACAAAAGCAATAAGAAAATTGTTACTTTAAAAGAGCTGTCTCTAAGAAGCAATCTTAAAGAGGATATTATTCTTGATTGTGTTAGTGAATTTGAGCCAATGATTAGAATGTATGATAGTTATAATTATCGCAATATCGAGCAAAAAGTTAATGAATACATTTCTGACCAGACAATCAAAACTCCAAAAATAGTCAAGAAACGCAACGTTAATTTAAACAAAGACAATTATAATGGTGTTTTTGATTTTATTTCAAAGAAAATGGTGTTGCCAGGTGGTATAATCGATAAAGCATACGTTTTTAATGATCAAGATTTAAAGACTCTAAAAAAATTGGTTAATGCTGAAATTAAGAAAAGGAAAGAAAATTAGTTTATGAAAAAAATAAAGAAAGCTGTTATTCCGGCCGCTGGACTTGGAACAAGATTTTTGCCAATTACAAAGACTCTTGCTAAAGAAATGCTCCCGATAATCGACTGTCCAAATCTTCAATATATTATTGAAGAATGTGTTAAGTGTGGCATTGAAGAAGTTATTTTAATTGTTTCAAAAGAAAAACCCGAAATAAAAGATTATTTTTCACGTTATATCAAATTAGAAAATCATCTTAAAAAGACTGGGAAGACTGAAGAGGCTGAATTAATTAAAAATGTTGGCGAAATGATAAAGATAAGTTTTGTCACTCAAGAAAAGCCGCTTGGATTAGGCAATGCTATTTTATGTGCTCGCGATGCGATAAATGGTGAAGATTTTGCTTTAATTCTCGGTGATGACTTGGTTTATAATCCTAAAAACCCTGCTATAGGTCAATTAATTGAAAAATATGAGGCTACGGGAAACTCCATTATTGGTGTTCAAGAAGTTGCACATGATCAAGTTTCAAAGTATGGTGTTATTGATACTGGCAAGAAAAAAGGTTCTAATTGTTTCGTGATTAATGGCTTTGTTGAAAAACCAAAAATTGAAGAAGCTCCAAGTGATTATGCTATTTTAGGACGTTATGTTCTAAAAAATTCTATTTTTAATGAATTAGCCACAATTAAGAAAGATAAAAAAGGCGAGTACCAGTTAACTGATGCCCTCTCTCAACTTTTAAAGAAAGAAGAGATAGATGGCTTGGTTTTTAAAGGTGATAGATATGATATTGGTGATAAATTAGGTTATATTAAAGCAATTATTGATTATTCACTAAAAAGATCTGAACTTCGTGAACCAGTTTTAAAATATCTTGAAGAAGTTATAAAGAGAGAAGAAAAATAAGAAAATTGCGTGATAAATATCACGCTTTTTTTATTATTTTTTATTTAAATAATAAACAAATAGTTGAATATTTCTATGAAATATTCTTTTTTATATTTAATTGAGTTTTGGCGATAAATTATCTATACTATTATTGTTGTAAGGAGAATTATAAAAATGTCAGAAATTAAAAAGACTATGTTGTCGGTTGATGGCAATACAGCGGCTGCTCTTGAAAGTTATAATTTCACTGAAGTTGCTGGTATTTACCCTATTACCCCATCATCTCCAATGGCTGAACTTGTTGATCTTTATGCATCACAAGGCAAACTTAACTTCTTTGGAGGTAAAGTTAAAGTCGTTGAAATGCAATCAGAAGCAGGCGCTTCAGGTACCGTTCATGGTGCTCTTCAAGGTGGATCTTTAGCTACTACTTATACAGCAAGCCAAGGTTTACTTTTAATGATTCCAAATATTTATAAATGGTGTGGCGAACTTTTACCAGCAGTAATGCATGTTTCTGCTCGTAGTTTAGCTACAAGAGCATTATCTATTTTTGGTGATCAAGCCGATATTTATGCTATTAGACAAACTGGTATTGCCATGATTTGTTCACATAGTGTCCAAGAAATCGCTGATTTAGCAAGTGTTGCTCACTTAATTGCAATTGATGCATCAACACCTGTTTGCCATTTCTTCGATGGTTTTAGAACTTCACACGAAGTCCAAAACGTTGAATTTGTTGATAATGAAGAATGGAAGAAACTTCTTCCAATGGACAAAGTTGTAGAGTTTAGAGCTCGCGCTTTAAATCCACATACCCATCCAGTAACACGTGGTGGTGCCGAAAATGATGATATTTATTTCCAAGGCCGTGAAGCCCAAAACCTTCACAACGATCATGTTGTTGAAGTTGCGGTTAAATATTTTAAAGAAGCCACTCGTTTAACAGGTCGTCCATATGCTCCATTTGTTTATTATGGTGCTCCAGATGCTGAAAAAATTATCATTGCCATGGGCAGTGTTACTGAAACAGCGACCGAAGTCATTGATGATTTAACAAAGAAGGGTGAAAAAGTTGGTATGGTAAAGGTTCACCTTTATCGTCCATTCTCATCTGAATATTTGTCTGAAGCTATTCCAGCAAGTGTTAAGAAAATTGCTGTTTTAGATCGTACAAAGGAACCTGGCGCTAACGGCGAACCTCTTTATCTTGATGTCGTTGCTGCTTTAACACAAGTTGGTCGTAAAATTAAAGTTTATGGTGGTAGATATGGCTTATCAAGCAAAGATACATCGCCAAAAGATGTTAAGTCCGTGTTTGATTTCTTAGATCACAAACCACATCATAACTTTACAGTTGGCATTAATGATGATGTTACCCATCTTTCAATTAAGATTGATAACACATACGCAATCCCAGCTTATTATAAATCTTGTTTATTCTATGGTTTAGGCAGTGATGGTACAGTTAGTGCTAATAAATCTTCTATTAAGATTATTGGTGATGCTACCCATCAATATGCTCAAGCTTATTTCCAATATGATTCACGTAAAGCCGGTGGTGTTACAAGATCTCACTTAAGATTTGGTAGTAAACCAATTCATTCGACTTATTATGTGCAAAATGCTGACTTTATTTCTTGCTCTCTAGATACATATATTGTCAAATTTGACATGCTTAACGCTATTAAAGATGGTGGAACATTCCTTCTTAATACAGATATGAGCAATGAAGAACTCATTAAAGTAATGCCAAATAGAATGAAATATTTATTAGCCACAAAGCATGTAAAATTCTATGTTATTGATGCTAATAAGATTGCTCAAAGTATTGGTATGGGAAGACATACAAATACAACTCTTCAAGCTTCTTTCTTCTATCTCAATCAAGAGATTATGCCTTATGAGGATGCTCAACATTGGATGAAGAAGTTTGCTGAAAAGTCTTATGCCAAGAAAGGCCAAGCTATGGTCGATATGAACTATAAAGCAATCGATGCTGGCGCAGAAGGTCTTAGACAAGTTAGTGTTGATCCAGAATGGGCAAAACTTTCTCCTAAGAGAAAGATTGAAAAAACTGGTGATTCTTATTTCGATGATTATGTTAATAGAATCGGTGCTTTGAATGGTGATGATATTCCAGTTAGTGAATTCCAGAAGTTTGAACTTCTTGATGGCACAATGGAAAATAATGTTACATTCCAAGAAAAGAGATCTATCGCGGATATGGTTCCTGTTTGGCATAAAGAAAGATGTATTCAATGCAACACTTGTGCTTTTGTTTGCCCACATGCTACTATTCGTCCATTCTTATTAAGTGAAGAAGAAGTTGCTAATGCTCCAAAGATCATGAAGAAAGATGTCGCTAAAGCTATTGGTGGACCAAACGTTGCTGGATTAAGCTTCCGTATTCAAGTCTCACCACGTAACTGTGTTGGCTGCTCACTTTGTGCAACTGAATGTTTAGCTAATAAAGCCGCTAAGAAGAAACTTGCTCCAGGTGAAAAGCTTACTGGTGATATGATGGCTCTTGAAATGGTTGAAGCTAAATCACAATTCCCACAAGAAGAAGCTGCTGATTACTTATTTAAACATGTTGCCTATAAGAGCGATAAGTTCCCAGTTACAACTGTTAAAGGTGCTGGATTCTTAATGCCTTATATGGAAATCTCCGGTGCTTGCGCTGGTTGTGGTGAAACTCCATACTATCGCTTAGTATCACAATTATTCGGTCGTGATATGTTAGTAGCTAATGCTACTGGTTGTTCTTCAATTTATAGTGGTTCTACTCCATTAACCCCATTTGTTAAAGATAAAAATGGTGAAGGTGTTGCTTGGGCTAACTCCTTATTTGAAGATAATGCTGAATTTGGTTATGGTATGCGTGTTGCCACAAATCAAAAACTCTTAATGATTTCTGAAATTCTTAATAAAGCGCTTAGTGCTGAAGATGTTACTCCAGAACTTAAAGAAGTTATTAGAAATTATCTTGCTAATATTAAGAATAAAGATGAATCTCGTAAGATTGTTCCAAATCTTGTTAAATTAGTTAAGGAATCTGCTAACGCTGATGTTAAAGGCGTCTTAGCTTACGAAAGAGATTTAGTTGATAAATCTGTATGGATCATCGGTGGTGATGGTTGGTCTTATGATATTGGATACGGCGGCTTAGATCATGTTCTTGCAAGTGAAGATGATGTTAATGTTCTCGTTCTTGATACCGAAGTCTACTCTAACACTGGCGGTCAATCTTCAAAGTCTTCACAAACTGGTAGTATTGCTAAATTTACTGCAAGTGGTAAGACTCAAGCCAAGAAGAACCTTGCTTTAATGGCAATGGCTTATGGTACTGTTTATGTGGCTCAAATCTCCTTAGGTGCGAACCCAATGGCAGCTATTAAAGCTCTTAAAGAAGCCGAATCTTATGATGGACCATCCCTTATTCTCTGTTATGCACCATGTGCTAACCACGGTATTAAGGGCGGATTATCCAACTCAATTGAGGTCGAAAGACGTGCCGTTGCAAGTGGATACTTCCCAATCTTCAGATATGATCCACGTAACGCGGCCTTAGGTAAACCAGGCTTAACACTTGATTGTGCTGAACCAGACTTTACATTATTTAGACCATTCGTTATGGGCGAAACAAGATTCTCACAACTTCCAGTTGTTAACCCAGCACATGCTGAAGAATTACTCACTAAGAGTGAAAATTGTGCTAAGTTAAGATGGGAAAGAATTAAGAAATTTGGCTTATAATTTTCTTAATTAGTATTTAAATTTTAAAGGTGGTGCCTTCAATGGCACCACCTTTTATAAACTCGAAAATCTCAACAAAAACACATTATTTTTATAAAATATTTATATTATTTGGGAATTTTTGACCCCAAAAATATAGCAGTTCACTTTTAAATGAGACAAAATGGGTCAAAAATTCTATAATAATTTTAGGAGAAATTAAAAGATGAAATTAACATTGAAAAAAACCAGAGATGGATATTATAAACAAAATGAAGATGGTTCTTGGGAACCAATTGATGTCACAATCACAAGTGATCGTGAAATTAGATGGAAAGCAGAAGTAGCTGCCAATGGAGGACATCGAATTCCTCTTCCGACTTATAGTTTAGCTAATGAACTTTGGAATTCTATTTCACATGGATTAGGTGGTATTTTCGGTCTTTATGTCCTTATATTTTTAGTTTTTTTAGTGGCGGCCTCTGATACTTTGCCAAAATCTGAATTTTGTTATTATTTAGCTTCGGCTATTATTTATGGTGTTTCATTGACTGTATTATTTACGATATCTTGTATTTATCATGCCTTGGCTCCTAATAGAGGCAAACGTGTAATGAGAGTTATTGATCATGACATGGTATTTTTACTTGTAGCTGGGACATACACCCCAATTTGTTTAACTGTCTTAAGAGATGCAAAATTATGGGGAGTGATTCCTTATGCTGGTTGGATTATTTTTGGAATAGTGTGGATTTGTACGATTATTGGTATCGTTTTTAATTCTGTTAATCTTGAAAGACATAAAATATTATGTATGATTTTATATATTTGTGCAGGTTGGGTTATTGTTTTAGCTTGTTATGATTTAGGTGTTTCAAGTTTTGGATGGGGCAATTTTGCATGGCTTCTTAGTGGTGGTATTTTATATACCGCAGGTTCTATTTTATATGGGCTTGGAAAAAGTAAACCATGGATGCATTCTGTCTTCCATTTCTTTGTCCTCTTTGCAGCTATTTTTCAATTTATTGGTATTTATTTTGGCATTTTCGCCCTTTAGTATTTATAATACTAAAGTATGGATGAATTTAATGAAGAATCAAAGAAATATATTATAGTTAAGGGAGCTCGTGAAAATAACCTTAAAAACATTGATGTTAAGGTACCTAAGAATGTCCTTAATGTTTTTACGGGTTTATCTGGTAGCGGTAAATCTACTCTCGCTTTTGATACTATTTATACTGAAGGTCAAAGAAGATATATTGAATCACTTTCGAGTTATGCTCGACAATTTTTAGGTAATGTTGAAAAGCCAGATGTTGAATCTATTGAAGGCTTATCACCTGCAATTGCAATTGAACAAAAAACGATTTCGCATAACCCACGTTCGACGGTTGGAACTGTAACAGAAATATACGATTATTTACGTTTGTTATATGCTCGTATCGGTGTACCATATTGTCCTAATGATGGTACCAAAATCGAATCTTTTAGTGTTACTAAAATGGTCGATTTTGTCATGAGTTATCCTCTTGGAAGCAAAATACAAATTTTAGCTCCTTTAATTCGTAATCAAAAAGGTACTCTTAAAGATACTATCGATATGATAAAGGCCGATGGTTATGAACGAGTACGCTTTGATAATGAATTTAAATCTATTCAAGAATTGGGTGAAATAAACAAAAACAACAAGCATTTTTTGGATGTTGTCGTTGACCGTATTATTTTAAAAGAAGATTCTCGTAGTCGTATTTTTGATGCAATCGAAACAGCGACAAAATATAGTGATGGTTATGTAATTATTTATACCGAAACTGGTGAAAAACTTCTTTCGATGCATAATACCTGTAATGTTTGTGGGTTCAGTGTTCCAAAACTTGAACCACGATTATTTTCGTTCAATGCACCTTTAGGTTGGTGCCCAGATTGTCATGGTTTAGGCATTAATGAAGAAGCCGATCCGGATTTAATTATGCCTGATCGTTCTTTAAGTATTCGTGAAGGTGGAATTCGTTATTACAAAAATACTGTAGATACTTCAAATATAGATTGGCAAGATTTTGCTTATTTGTTACGATATTATGGCATTTCTTTAGATAAACCTCTAAAGGATATGAGTAATGAAGAAATGGATATTATTCTTAATGGTTCAAAAGAACCTTTAAGTTATGTAATTAAGTCTTCGAGTGGTAATACTTTACATCGTAATGGTTACCTTGAAGGAATTAAGAAAAAAATAGAAAGATTATATAATGAAACTACTTCAGAAATGACTAGAGACTGGTACTATTCTTTTATTCGTGAAAAAGAATGTACTACTTGTCATGGTGCTCGTTTATCAAAAGAAGTTTTAGCAGTAAAAATTGATAATTTTAATATTTACGAAGCTACTTGTATGCAATTAGGAGCCTTATTAAAGTGGATTCGTGATTTAAGAGTAAAACTAAATCCCTATGATTTAGAGGTTAGTTCTTTAATTTTAAAAGAAATTGAAAATCGTGTTGCTTTCCTATGCACAGTTGGTCTTGATTATTTAACATTAGCTCGTACTGCCCAAACTCTTTCGGGTGGTGAAGCTCAAAGAATCCGTTTAGCAACGCAAATTGGGTCCAAATTATCAGGTGTTTTATATGTTTTGGATGAACCAAGTATTGGTTTGCATCAAAAAGATACTGAAAAGCTGATTTATGCTCTTAAAGACATGGTTGCTCTTGGCAACACTCTTATTGTAGTTGAACACGATGAAGAAACTATTCGAGCAGCGGATTATATTATTGATATTGGACCTGGAGCGGGAATTCATGGTGGAAACGTCGTTGTGGCTGGTACTTTAAATGATATTATGAACTGTAAAAATTCAATTACTGGAGATTATTTAGCGGGTCGACGCAAGATATTAGTGCCAATTACAAGACGTCCAATTGATAAAAAACGTGTTCTTAAAATTAATGGATGTTGTGAAAACAATTTAAAAAATATTAATGTAAAAATCCCGCTTGGATTATTTGTTTGCGTAAGTGGCGTTTCGGGTAGTGGTAAATCAACACTCGTAAATGAAACTATTTATCGCGCTGTTAAAAAAGCTATCGATAAAACAGAAACATTCCCTGGAAAATATTCCACGATTACTGGATTTGAAAATATTGATAAAGTTATTAATATTTCTCAAGAACCAATTGGTCGTACACCACGCTCTAATCCAGCAACGTATGTTAAAGTTTTTGATGACATTCGTGATCTTTTTGCTGAAACAAAGGAAGCAAAAGAACGTGGATACACTAAGTCTCGTTTTTCTTTTAATATGCCTGGTGGTAGATGTGAAAAGTGCCAAGGCGATGGTGTTATCCGAATTCCAATGAACTTTTTGCCTGACGTTTATATTACTTGTGATGAATGTGATGGAAAACGTTATAATGAAGAAACTCTTCAGTGCAAATATAAAGATAAATCAATTTATGATGTTTTAGAACTAACAATAGAAGATGCAATGTCTTTCTTTGAAAATAGACCAAACATTTATCGCAAATTGAAGACTCTTTATGATGTTGGACTTGGGTATATGAAACTTGGACAACCTGCCACTACTCTATCTGGTGGTGAAGCTCAAAGAGTCAAGTTGGCTCTTGAATTATCAAAACGTCCAACTGGAAAAACTCTTTACATATTAGATGAACCTACCACAGGTTTACATAGTGAAGACATTCGAAAATTACTCGATGTTTTAATGGGTATTGTTAATCATGGTGATACTGTTCTCGTTATTGAACATAATATGGATGTTCTAAAAGTTGCTGATTATATTATTGATTTGGGTAAAGATGGTGGAAATAAAGGCGGTAATATCATCGCCGAAGGAACACCAGAAGAGATTTCTAAAAACGACAATTCCTATACAGGAGTATGTTTAAGAAAATATCTTCATAATTAATGTGATAAAATAAAGGAGAAATATGAATTATTTTTTAACAATATTTGGTGCTTTATTGCTATTAGGATCAGCTGGTTATCTAGCTTATTGTCTTTATTTATCTGTTAAAGAACATCAAGAACCCGATAAAAAAGGTCTCATTCTTGAATATTTGAGACTTGGGTCTCTTTTAGTGGGGATTAGCATTGGTGCTTATTTGGTGAACTTAGGTTATCTCGGATTCAATAATGTTGAACTTGATTTAGGTTCACAATTATTGCTAGGTTTTGGATGTATTTTATTCTTTTTACTATTTGGCACATTCGTGACGTCTTTTGTCTTATATTATTATAAAAGATACACTGTAGATCTTCATAAAAGCATCTTAGGTTATATTGTTGGTTGTTCTTTTGTTTTGTCTTTATTTTTCTTTGCTATGTGGTTAGAAGGCGGTGCTAAATCTTTTGATTATCCATTAGTTAGTGGTTTTTCAATTGATGGTACTGGTTGGCATTGGACAAATTATACGAATTATACATCATTCGGAAAAGTGCATATTCAATTTTATGCTTTATGTATTGTTTCAGGCGCTATCTTTGTTTATTTTCTTTGTGATCATAAATTTTATCAAAAATATGGCAAACACGGTTTACTTGAATCGACATTTTTTGTTGCATTTCCATCGGGTATAATCGGTGCTCGTGCCTGGTATGTCGTTGGCAATTGGAATGGCGATTTAAGTGGTGGTGGTTTTGCTTCGGACCCTCTAAAAATGTTTAATTTTACTGATGGTGGTTTAACTATTATTGGTGGTGCTGTTTTTGGTATTTTAGGTGGTGTTTTATGGGTTTATTTTACCCAAAGAAAGAGATTTAACGTTCTTGATGCGGCTGATATCATTGTTCCAACAATTTTATTAGCTCAAGCTATTGGCCGTTGGGGAAATTTCTTTAATCATGAAGTTTATGGTGGCCAAGTTAGCATGGAATCATGCTGGTGGTTGCCTAATTGGCTTAAATATCAGATGGCTGTGAGTTTCCCAGATACTGGTGTTCCTTCTGGAAATATGTATGTGCCTTTATTTTTATATGAAGGAATTTTAAATATTGCTGGATATTTTATCATTGTTTATGGGTGTAAAGGAATCAATGCCTGGGCCAAAGCTATTAAGGCTAAAAAAGAAGCGAAATTAATAGCCAATAATCCAATTAATGGCGGAAGTGCAGTGCTTTCAAATAGCGAAAGTCCAAAAGAGGTAAAGACATCATATGATACTTTTCTTGCTCCTGGAGTTATCGCCTCTTGTTATTTAATTGTTTATGGCGTAATTCGTGCCCCAATGGAACTTTTACGTGATCCTAAGTTTAATATGGGCACTAATGGTTTATGGTCGGTAATTAATTCGATTATTATGATTGGTGGGGGCATATTGTTAATTGTTTTGGCTTTTGTTTATCGTAAATATAAACCGGCTTTAGTTAAGAAATTTGCAAAAAATAAAAAGGCTAAAAATAATGATTCAATCAATGGTTAATCGGTTTAAACTTCTTATCTTTGATGTTGACGGCACTATTGCAAATACCGATATGATGCTTATTAAAACTTATGAAACTTTATATAAAAAGTATCGCAAAGATTTGAAAGAAATTGATGTTGAGAAAATAAAGACTTTTTCTGGTCCGCCATTAAAAGAAACATTAATGCGTGAATTCCCAAATGTTGAATATAATTTGATTTTCAAAGAATATAAATATTATTCACATCCAAATTATATTAAGTATGTTACTGCTTTCCCAAATACTCGTGAAACGCTGCTTAAATTTAAAAATGATGGTTATAAGTTAGCGATTGCAACATCTAAAATGCATGACGCAACTCTTTTTACTTTGCACTTGTTAAACCTTGAAGATATTTTTGATGTTATTGTCGGTAGCGATGATGTTACAAATCCAAAACCAAATCGTGAAACTATCGATAAAATTATAAAGATTTGCAATGTTAATCCATCTGAAGCAGTGTTAATTGGTGATACAAAATATGATATTTATACCGCAAAAAATGCAGGAATTGTTTCTATTATTATGCAATTTATGAATAGAGAAATGCCAAGTGATGCTACACCAATTAAGTATTGTAAAACTTTTGAGGAATTATATACTTTTATTAGAGGGCAATAATGGAAAGCGAAATCTCTTTTTCTCAAAAAATTAAAGAAGAACTAAGCACCGCTACGAATAATAGTGATGAAAAAAATCTTGGTTTATTATCAGCATTTATAAAAATAAATGGTTCTTTGAGAATACATGAGAAAAACTACATTTTAATGCTACAAACCGAAAATGCTAAAACAGCTAAATTCATATATTCTTTACTTGAAAAATACTTTGATTGTGACCCACGTTTTGTATATCAAAAAAAGGAAAAACTAAATAAAAAAACCAACTATATCCTTACTATTGGGAAAAATGTTGAAAAAATCCTGAATGATTTACATATTGATTTCCTTAATGATGATATAGAGAAAACAATCGAGAATAATGAGCAAAAATACTTTGGCTATATTGATGGAGCCTTTTTAGCATGTGGATCGTGTAATTCACCTACTTCAAGTAATTATCATTTGGAACTTTCATTAGTAAGTTCCACATATGCTACTTCACTTCAGTCTTTAATAAATCATAGCAAAAAATTCAATTTTAATATGCGCTTAATAAAGCGTCGTAACAATTATGTTATTTATATCAAAAAATCCGATTTAATAAGCTGTTTCCTTATTATGATAGGGGCAGTTGAATGCTGCATGGATTTTGAAAGCGTTCGAGTAGATCGAGATTATTCAAATACTGAAAATAGACTCATCAATCTTGATGGTGCTAATATGCTTAAAACTTACGAATCCTCTAATAAGCAATTAGAGAATATTAAGTTTATTGATGATAAAGTTGGCATTAATAATCTCAATAATGATAAAGTGATTCTTTTCTGTAAAGTGAGATTAGAAAATCCCGATTCTTCTATGAAAGAAATTAGCGAAATAATGAGCGAACGATATGGAGCGAAAGTTTCTAAGGGACAAGTTTATCACCTTATTAAAAAAGTTGAGGACTTTGCAATAAAATATGGAAAAGAGCGAGATAAGTAATCTAACTTTAATAGCTTTGGGCAATAAATTAAGACGTCTTCGCCATAAAAAAGGTAAGTCGCTTTTGATTGCCTCAATTTATTCAGAAGTTAATAAAACCTATCTTTCTGACCTCGAAAATGGTAGAAGAAATCCTTCGTTAAAGGTATTATGTAAACTTGCAAAATATTATGGTGTATCTTTAAGTGAATTATTAGAAGGAATTCCTTTACAATAACCTTGCGATTCTTTGGTCTTTGAGACTCGAGTCTCTATTTTACATTTTTGAGTCGTTTGTATTCACTTTTGTTTGTTTTTTATATATAATATAAAAGCAATGTAATTAAGGAGGACATAAAAGATGTCAGTTAAAATTGCGATTAATGGTTTTGGTAGAATTGGCCGTTTAGCATTTCGTAGAGCTTACGAACAAGGTGGTTTTGAAGTTGTTGCTATTAACGATTTAGTTGATGCGAAAACATTAGCTTATTTATTAAAATATGATACAACCCACAGAACATGGAACCCAGATAAGATTTCTGCGAAAGTCGTTCAAGACGAAAACAAGAATTTCGTTGAAAACTCAATCATTTTTGATGGTAAGGAAATTCCAGTTTTAGGAAAGAAAGATCCTAAAGAATTAGATTGGAAGAAATATGGTGTTGATATTGTCTTAGAGTGCACCGGAAGATTTAAAGGTAAGGCTGATGCTCAAGTTCATCTTGATAATGGTGCTAAAGCTGTTATTATCAGTGCCCCAAGTGATAAAGAAACTCCAACATTTGTTTATGGTGTTAACTCCGATTCATTTACAAAAGATATGACAGTTATCAGTGGTGCTTCATGTACAACTAACTGTTTAGCTCCTGTTTGCAAAGTTCTTTGTGATAAGTTTGGTATTAAAGGTGGCTTTATGACTACTGTCCACGCTTATACAAACGATCAAACAACTCTTGACCTTGCAAAAGGTGATTTAAGAAGAGGCAGAGCTGCTGCTAGTAACGTTGTTCCAACAACCACTGGTGCTGCTAAAGCTATTAACTTAGTTATTCCTTCATTAAAAGGTAGATTAATGGGTGGTGCTATTCGTGTTCCAGTCATTGATGGTTCCTTAGTTGACTTAAGCTTAGAACTTGAAAAGCCAGTCACTGCTGAAGAAATTAATGCCGCTATGAAAGAAGCAAGTGAAGGCGAACTTAAAGGTATTTTAGGATATACTGAAGATCAAATCGTTTCCAGTGATATCTTAGGACGTACCGAAGGTTCTATTTTCGATGCTACTCAAACTGTTGTGTTCTCAAATCCAGAAGGCGTCCAATTTGTTAAGGTCGTTTCTTGGTATGATAACGAATATTCATATACTTGCCAATATGTCAGACTTGCTGCTCACGTTGGTAAAGTTCTTGGAATTAAGTAATTAATTAAAAAAATAATTTTAGGACGCTAGCCAAGCTGGCGTCCTATTTTTAAAAAAAGGAGAAAAAAATATGTTAACAGTTCAAAATTTGAAAGATGTTAAAGGAAAAGTAATTATTGTCCGTGTTGATTTTAACTGCCCTATTAAAGAAGGCAAAATCAAAGATGATAATCGTATTGTGGCAGCTCTTCCAACCATTAAAGATTTAATGGGTAAAGGCGCCCGTGTCGTTTTAATGAGCCATCTTGGCAAAGTTTCTTATAAAGAAGCTCCTGAAGTTATCGAAGCTCAAAAGAAAGCTAATGATATGCTTCCAATTGCAAAGAGATTAGGCGAATTACTCGGTGTTAGTGTTGTTTTCTCACCAGCTACACGTGGTGAAGAATTCCATTCCTTAGTGAAATCATTAAAGGATGGTCAAGTTTTATTAATGCAAAATACCCGTTATGAAAAGGGTGAAGAGAAAAATGATCCTGTTTTAGCCGCTGATTGGGCTAGTGTTGCTGATGGCTTCGTAATGGACGCTTTTGGCAGTGCCCACCGTGCGCATGCTTCGACATATGGGGTTCCAGAACTTTTAAAGAAAGAAGGAAAACCTGTGGCTGAAGGATATCTTGTTGAAAAAGAAGTTGATAATCTTTCAAAGTGTGTTGAACCACAAAAAGGTGATCATCCTTATATCGCGGTCTTAGGTGGATTTAAAGTATCTGATAAGATTAAAGTTATTGAATCATTATTAAAGAAATGCGATAAGATTTTAATCGGTGGCGCTATGGCTTATACATTCTTAAAAGCTTTAGGCATGAAGACTGGTAATTCTCCAGTTGAAGTTGATCAATTAGATTATGCTAAAAAGTGCTACGAAACTGGTCGTGTTTTACTTCCTGTTGATACCGTTATTAGCAATAATTTTGATGAAGCGGATACAAGC
Source organism: Candidatus Alectryobacillus sp. (assembly GCA_036735985.1). Lineage (GTDB taxonomy): Bacteria > Bacillota_I > Bacilli_A > RFN20 > CAG-826 > Alectryobacillus. The sequence continues at coordinate 169,833 of DAINNH010000001.1, forward strand.
CGTGTCATTAAAGTTGTGAAAGGTGATATCCCAGATGGATTCCAAGGCCTTGATATTGGTGATGAAACCATTAAACTTTATGCAAAAGAATTAGCTAAAGCTCGCATGGTCTTCTGGAATGGACCAATGGGTGTCTTTGAACAAAAGGCTTTCCAACATGGTACAATCGAAATTTGCAAAGCCATTACTGAAAATGGCAAAGCTTTCACGGTTATCGGTGGCGGTGATAGTGCTAGTGCTGCTAAAGAATTTGGCTATAAAGATAAATTCTCACACGTTTCAACTGGTGGCGGTGCCTCTCTTGAAATGATTGAAAATGATGGTCATTTACCTGGAATCGATATTTTAAAGTAATATGAGAAAAAAATTATTACTTGGCAACTGGAAAATGAACAAGACGATTGGCGAAGCAAAAGAATTTGCCCTTGCGAGTCTTGAACTTTTAAAATTTGCCGAATCCAAAAATATTGATATGGGCGTGGCTCCAACATATTTAGGATTAGATATCGTAAAGAAAACTAATCCTCGTATGATTGTTGCTGCTCAAAACTGCCATTTCAAGGAATCAGGAGCGTATACAGGTGAAATCTCCATTCCAATGCTTAAAGAAATTGGCATTGATTGGGTCATTATCGGTCATAGTGAGAGACGTACTTATGATAATGAAACCAGTGAAAAATGTAATTTAAAAATACTTGAACTTCTCAAAAATGGGATGGTTCCAGTATATTGTTGTGGCGAAACTTTAGAGCAATTTGAAAATAATCGTACTGCTGAAATCGTTAAAGAACAAATTGAGAAAGGTTTACTTAACGTTTCAAAAGAAGATGTGGTTAAAGTTGTTATTGCCTATGAACCTATTTGGTCCATCGGTACTGGCAAGAATGCTTCTAAAGAAATTGCTGAAAATGTTTGTGCCTTAATTCGTTCGCTTATTGCGGATAAATTTGGTGCCGATGTTGCCGAAAAGGTTCGTATTCTTTATGGTGGTAGTGTTAAACCTATTAATATTAAGGAATATATGTCAATGAAAGATATTGATGGAGCCTTGGTTGGTGGAGCTTCTTTAAAGGTTGAATCTTATAAAGAACTTATTGAAAATATCTAATTAACTAGGAGGTAAAGAAAATTATGTTTGGCCGTAATAAAACTATGGATCAAAGTAGTCTCGTTGTTAAAGACTATTCCTTTACCGGAAAAGTATATTCATTCTTTGGCTTAGGCATTTTAGTGAGTGCGATCGTGGCTCTTTGTGCCCCGATAGCTTTCCAAGCCTTTGGTTGGTTGACTTTATCGGAATCACATCAAGTTATTTCCTTTAATGGAAGTGATGCAATGTATTATTTCCTAATTGGTGTATCAATTGCTTTATTTATTGAAGTAATTATTATTTCGGTAGTCGGGAATAGAATGCGTTCTCTATGGGCCCTTCTTCCTTATTTATTATATTGTGTGACGATGGGTTTACTCCTTAGCTTCTTCTGTATGATTATAGACTGGTATACCATTGGCTTAGCTTTTGGAATTACCAGCTTATGCTTTGTGACAATTGGAGCTCTCAGTTATTTTTCGAAAGGAAGTTTATCAACTTGGGTGAGTATTGCTATTGGGATGTTATTAGGAGCGATTATTCTTTCAGTTGTTAATATTTTCCTAAGATCATCGTGGATTTATTGGTTAATTTCCTTTGGCTTACTCTTTATCATGTTAATTTTTACAGCCGTTGATTTCCGAAATGTAAAAATTTATCAGGAACAAGGAGCTACTTCCAATGGGCTAGCTGTTTTCTGTGCTTTTAACCTCTATTATGACTTTGTTTATATCTTTATTAGAGTGTTAGAAATTGTTGCTTATATTAAAGGAAACAACTAATTAATTAATTTCATAAAGGAATGGTGAAAAACCATTCCTTTTTTGTGCCTAAAAAGCCCATGAAACGGCGAGTAGAATAAAATTTGAAAAAAAGTAATTTTTTACTTGCTTTATAATTGAAGTATAGAATATAATAGTATTCGGCCATACAAAAACGGCCAAATAAAATACACTTAGAAAACCTTATTAAAGAGTTTAAACTGTGGGTTCAAAAAAATGCAAATTTGTTTGAAACGTAGTTGACATTCGGTTCTCTAAATGATATATTATTCAAGCATGTCCGTTGAGGTGGATGAGAAATCCAACATGCGAAATGATCTTTGAAAACTAAACAGATGTACAAACATTAACGTCAATTTTTTTAACAATAATACCAGAAATAATTATGAACTAAGATATAAACATTGAGAGTTTGATCCTGGCTCAGGATGAACGCTGGCGGCGTGCCTAATACATGCAAGTCGAACGGGTCTAGCAATAGACCAGTGGCGAACGGGTGAGTAACACATAGGTAATCTGCCTTTCAGTTTGGGATACCCAGAGGAAACTTTGGCTAATACCGGATACAGCACAATCTCCGCATGGAGGATGTGTGAAAGGGGCTTCGGCCTCGCTGTTAGATGAACCTGTGGCACATTAGCTAGTTGGTGAGATAAAAGCCCACCAAGGCGAAGATGTGTAGCTGATCTGAGAGGATGATCAGCCACAATGGGACTGAGACACGGCCCATACTCCTACGGGAGGCAGCAGTAGGGAATTTTGCGCAATGGGCGAAAGCCTGACGCAGCAACGCCGCGTGAATGATTAAGCCCTTCGGGGTGTAAAGTTCTGTCAGTGGGGACGAAACTTGACGGTACCCACAGAGGAAGCACCGGCTAACTCCGTGCCAGCAGCCGCGGTAATACGGAGGGTGCAAGCGTTGTCCGGAATCATTGGGCGTAAAGAGTTCGTAGGTGGTATGTTAAGTCTGGTGTTAAAGGCAGAAGCTCAACTTCTGTAGGGCACTGGATACTGGCAAACTTGAATGTGGTAGAGGTAAAGGGAATTCCTGGTGTAGCGGTGAAATGCGTAGATATCAGGAGGAACATCGGTGGCGAAAGCGCTTTACTGGGCCATAATTGACACTGAGGAACGAAAGCCGGGGTAGCAAATGGGATTAGATACCCCAGTAGTCCCGGCTGTAAACGATGGATGCTAGGTGTTGCGGGTATCGACCCCTGCAGTGCCGAAGTTAACGCGTTAAGCATCCCGCCTGGGGAGTACGCACGCAAGTGTGAAACTCAAAGGAATTGACGGGGACCCGCACAAGCAGCGGAGCATGTGGTTTAA
>DAINNH010000002.1:0-117579 GCA_036735985.1 Candidatus Alectryobacillus sp.
TTAAAATCCTGCGGAGTAAAATCCATACCGGTTCGATTCCGGTTCCGGGCACCATTTAATAAAACTCCTCTTAAATGTTGAATTCTGATATTCAATGTTTAAGAGGAGTTTTTTAACTTTAAAATATTTTTATTGAAAATCGTGGCCTAGTGGTAATAAAACAAATTCTACAATTTTAAAATATTGCAACCCAAAAGGCATGCCTACAATTGTTAAACATAATAAAATGCCAGTGAACAAATAAAAAAATGCACATTCCCAACCACATAAAAGCATCCATATAAAATTAATTAAAGTTTTAAAACCCGAAGCTTTATTCACAATAACATTTTTGCCCATTGGCCATAAGAAGAAATTTCCGATTTTGATAAATTGCAAACCAACAGGAATAAAAATAATTGAGACAAAACAAACAATGGCACTAATATAGGCAGCAACGGCATACAATAATCCACCAAAAATTAGCCATAAAACATTCCCAACACTTTTCATAATCTTTATTATTTCCTTTATTGAATTTATTAAAAGCACTACAAAACGTCAATTAATGAGATTCTTTTCTCAAATTTACCTCTTTCGCAAGCTTTTTTGTTTTTAACTTCTTCAATAGTTTTTTTATTAAAATTAAATGCTTTTTTAATCGCATCAATAACTTCTAAAACATCGGCCAACTCATCAATATTATTTGACTCTAAAAACTCATTTGCTTCTTCAACAAGTTTTAAAGATAAAGCTTTCTTATATTCTTCATCATTTAAAATTTTTATTTCACATTTCTTATTATCTTTTTCAATTATTTCTGGGATTTTATCACGAACTAATTTGTTATATGTTTTCATTTTTTTGTTTAACTCCTTTATTAATGATATAAAATAAAAATATGGATGACAAAGAAATCATTTTAAAAAATTTAATTGCTGACGCTAAAAATATTGTATTTTTTACTGGTGCTGGAGTTTCTACAGAATCTGGTATTCAAGATTTTCGCAGTAAAGAAGGACTTTATAACTGCATTTCAGAATATGGAGTTCCATACGAAATAATGCTCTCTCATGATTATTATGAAGAAAATGGTGAAAAATTTTTCGATTTTTATCGAAAACACATGGTAAATTTAAAAGCAGAGCCAAATTTTTTCCATTATTTTGTTGCTGAACTTGAAAAAACAAAAAAAGTTACTGTAATAACACAAAACATTGATGGGTTGCATCAAAAAGCGGGCAGCCAAAATGTTATCGAATTACATGGTTCAATATATCGCAATTTTTGTGAAAATTGCGGACGTTCTTTTGGCGTAGATTCAATTATGACAAACGAGCCAATTCCACATTGTCCAATTTGCGGAGGTAGACTTAAACCAGATGTAGTTTTATATGATGAACAATTAAATGAATTTGCAATTGTTCAATCTGAGATAGACCTTCAAAACGCAGATTTATTAATTGTTGCTGGAACATCATTAAAAGTATATCCCGCTGCAGGTTTAATTAATTTCTTTTTTGGAAACAATATAGTTGTAATAAATAAAGAAGCCCTAGCTATAAGTAGCCGGGCTAAATTAACTATTAATGATAGTATTGCAAAGGTTTTCCAAGATATTTATAAAAAATAATTAATCATATTTATTGAAAGTATTTTATAAATTTTTATAATGTTAAAGTATGAATGAAAATGAAACTATTGATTTAATCAATAAAACCCTCGATAAGATTCGTCCATTTATTCAAAGAGATGGGGGCGATTTAGAATTTGTTAAATTCGAAAATGGCATCGTCTATGTCAAATTAACTGGTGCCTGCGAAGGCTGTATGGCAATCGACCAAACTTTAGGAAATGGTATTGAAGTTATTTTAATGGATGAAGTTCCTGGCGTTTTAGGTGTTAAGTTAGCTGATTAATTATATTTCGCTGCATCGACAGAATGATCAACTAAAATTCTATCGATAACTGCATCACGAATAAATTTACCAGTGTGGATGATGTCTCCCTTGAGATAATCATCTTTTATTTTATATCCAAGATAATCAATAACCGCAATCTTGTAGTAATTATCACTAACAACATTATCACAACAATTTTGAGGATAAACTCCATATTGTGATTTAAAAGGATATAGTGTTTCACCATCTGTTGCTACAGTCGAACCTATTAAAACTTCGCCTTTAACATTTAAAATAATAATTTCGTTGTCAAACGGAAAACAATTCCAAACTAATCCATTTGTTATATTTCCAGACGAGAACGAACTACGCGCACTGTTATGGAAAAATCCAATAATATTTTGCGATGAGTACTCCGTGCTATTATTTACAAATAAATAACCAGTTTCAGCACCAAATTTAGCTAAATTTTTATTTGAAATATAGCCATTACATGTTCCAATAACCGTATTACTATACTCTGTCACATCATATTTTTTTGTATAAATGCTTTTTATTTCAAAATCATCAACTGTGTAGTTGTATTGTTGTGAAGTAAAATAACTGACATCTGCAGAGTTAATTGTAGTTTTGCCTTCTGCTAAAGTACAATTAATTTGATCATATGCTTCACCATTGCAAATTGCACGAACTAATGGAATATTGTTGTATGTTTCGCTTTGATAGGAGTGTGCGTGACCATTTATAACTAAATCAATTCCACAATTGTCAAGAATATCTCTTTTTTCTTGTCCTAATGTTGAGTTTTCATTAACATTAGCAAGATCCCAGGCTTGATGAGGCATTAAAACTATAAAATCAGCTCCTTCTTCACGAAGGTTTTTGGCACAATTCGAGACATATTTTAGTGTTGAATCAAATGTTAAATTCTTAACAACCGTATAAGTAATATCACTGTATTGCTCTTCGCCAATTATTCCAATTACTCCTAATTTAACATTGTCTTTTTCAATTAATGTACAAGATGAAATGAAATCAGGTCTTTCGTTAGTTTGCTTATCAATAATATTGGCGCCTAAAAATGGGAAATTCGCAAGTCGAGAATTTAATTTTAAGTAATCTAAACCCCAGTCAAAATCATGATTTCCAATAGTCATAGCATCAAAACCAATTTCATTCATAGCTTCAGTAACATAGGCGCCATGATTTGAATTTGACTCAATGGAACCTTGCCACATGTCTCCAGCTGAAAGAATGAAAGTAGTCATATTTTTAGCATAGTCTTTAAATATTGAACCCATTTTTTGGATTCCAATTTTATAGTTATTATAATAAGGCTCTGAAACACAAGCACCATGAAAGTCATTAACGGCTAGAATTTGAAAATTTTTAGGTTCGTTAGTAGACGTTGTGTTTATAGTCGTAATTGTAGTAGATTCAGTAGTTTCAATTGTTTGAGTACTGCTTGTATTTTCGCTACTAGTAGTCTCATTAGTTTGAGAAACGCTAGTATTTAGACTCGTCGTTTCATTGCAACTTGTAAGTATTAAACTACCAAGTAGCACAAGAACACTATAAAAGCATGTTTTCTTTTTTGTTAACAATGACATATCCTTCCTCATTATGTACATTCTCGCGATTATACATCATCTTATTACCATCAGGTTTCAAAACAAATCCGCCAGCTTCACTAACAATAATCTCAAAAGCAGCAGTATCCCATTCTTTAGTTCCATTTGAAATTCTATACGAAATCTCTGCAGAACCTTCAGCAATTTTACATGCCTTTAGAGATGATCCGGCTGTAACTACATTAACAATCTTATCGTTATGTTTTTTAATTAGATTTTTTTCTTCATCGGATAAATGAAATCTAGAAGTTAAGCATGTCAATTTTTCAGTCTTGTTTGAAACATGAATCTTTGCTATTTCGTTTGTAAGGGTATTTTTTCGATAAGCACCTTGACCCTTAATTGCATAATACATTAAATTACTGGCTGGAATAATGACAACACCTGCCACAATCTCATGTTTATAGCATAAGGCAATATTTGTTGTAAATTCACCATTGCGATCACAAAAATCAGCAGTGCCATCTAATGGATCAATAATAAAAACGAAATCTTTGTTTAGGCGTTCAGGGCTATCAACAGATTCTTCTGTCAAGAAACCATAATCCGGATATTTCTTTTTTAAATAAGTACGAATCGTTTGGTCAGCCTTTAAATCAGCTTGTGTTACTGGAGAATTGTCTTCTTTTATTTTAATATCAAATTTTTGAGCATAGACATTTAAAATATCTGTTTTTGCCAATAACCCTGCAAAACACATATCTTTTAATTGTTCTTCAAACATAAGTCCTCCCTAATTTAGAAACAAAAAGTCACCAAAAGTGACTTTTTGTTAATCTTTTAAAATTTAATTACGCAGCTTTGCCAATGCAGCCAAACCATTCGCATTCCATTTTAACTGTATCTCTAATACCTTGTTTAGCTGGTCCGAGAAGTTTGCGTGGATCGTATTCGGTTGGTTTTTCAACAACTACTTTTCTTAAGACTCTATTAAATGCCATTTGGCATTCAGTATTAACGTTAATCTTGCATGTACCACATTGAATAGCATGTCTAATTTGTTCAGCAGGAATTCCGCTGCCACCATGTAAAACTAATGGGATATTAACAAGTTTAGCAATTTCTTCCATTTCTTTAAAACCAAGTTTTGGTTCACCATGGTATGGACCATGAACAGAACCTAAAGCTGGAGCTAATGCATCAAGATGTGCTTCTTTAACAAGTCTTACACAATCATTTGGGTCAGCATATAAAACGCCTTGTGAAACTGTATCATCTTCTTGTCCACCAACATGGCCAACTTCAGCTTCAACTGAAACGGCTGGTTTATGAGCGTGAGCATAATCTGTAACTTTCTTAACAATAGCAATATTCTCATTAATTTCATGATGTGAAGCATCAATCATAACAGATGAGAAGCCTGCATCAATTGCTGTCTTACAAAATTCAAAACTTGAACCATGATCAACATGTAAGGCCACTGGTACTGTAATACCATTGTCTTTCATATAGCCTAAAACCATACCAACAATCGTATCGCAACCACCCATATAACGGGCTGCGCCTTCACTAACACCTAAAATAACAGGTGTCTTTAATTCCTGGCATTCATCAAGAATAGCAGAAATCCATTCAAGATTGTTGATGTTAAATTGACCAACAGCATAGTGGCCAACTCTAGCTTTTTCAAGCATTTCTTTCATCGATACTAATTGTACATCTTCCATAAATTTACCTCCGGTTTAGTATGTAACAATAATCTAAAACTATTTAATAACTTCTTCTGTTGAATCGTCGGCTTCTTCGCCTTCTTCCTCTTTAGTTGGAATAGATTCATCTTCATCGTCATCGTCATCTTCATTTTCGCTATCACTAGCTGTTAATTCATCTTCAGAATAAATAGCATTAATATCGATATGAACTTTATCAAATGTTTGATTACAACGTAAATCCCACATATTGTCACCTAATTGAACAAAACGTGAGTCTAATGATAAGTTAGTATAAAATTTTCCGATCTTTAAACTTTTCTCATCATCGCTATATCCTTGTTTTTCACAGATATAATTCCAAATATCACTAAATTGTTTTGCGGCTTTGCTTTCGACAATATATTCATAAGCCAAGTCTAAATTTGATTTTTGATCCATTTTAATTTCCTCTTTACATTTTGTTTGGAGCATCAACACCAACTAATTCCAAACTATTTTTAAGCACAATTGCACAAGCTTTCATTAAAGAGAGCCTAGCTCCAGTTAAATCCATATTATCATTATCGATAATACGATATTTGGCGTAGAACTCATGAACAAGAGATGCAAGTTTTTGAACATAATTGCATATTTTGTAAGGAGCTCTTTCGTTTACTGCGCCTTGAATAATATTACCATATTCACCTAGACATTTCATTAAAGAAAATTCACTATCGTTAGAAAGTAAATAATATTTATTATTTAACTCGATATTTGCAAGTGATAAAACATTCATAATTCGAGCATGAGCATATTGTGCATAATACACTGGATTTTGATTTGATTGAGCTAAAGCAATATCAAGATTAAAATCGAGGTGCGAACTGGCCGCGTGTTCAACAAAGAAGTATCGACAAGCATCTACACCAACAAGCGAAACAAGATCCCTCATCTTAATCGCATTGCCAGTTCGCTTCGACATTTTAACTTCTTCACCGTCTTTCATAATACGAACCATTTGAATTAATTCAACTTCTAAAGCATCTTCTTTATATCCGTTCATCATTAAAGCTGATTTCATACGATTTATATAGCCATGATGATCAGCTCCAAGGACATCAATCAAGCGATCCGCTTTACGAGATAATTTATCTAAATGATAAACAATATCCGGAACAAAATAAGTATAATCGCCATTTGATTTAACAATAACACGATCCTTATCATCTAAAAAGTCCGTCGTTCTTAAGTATTTTGCTCCATCAAGAGTATAAACATATTTATCTAAAGATTTAATTAATTTTTCAACAGAATCGTTAGCTCGAACATCAGTTTCATTTGTAAAAACATCAAACTCGACTCTAAATTCACGAAGATCGTCTTTAATTTTATCAAGTTCCTTAACTTTGCCATATTGTTTAAAGAACTCTAAATTTGCATCATCATCTTGTAAATATTGGTCTTTAAACTCTTTCTTTAAAGACTTGGCAATATCAATAACGTCTTTTCCATGATAGCCATCTTCTGGAATTGGATATTCTTTTTTATAAAGTGCAAAATAGCGAGCCTTTAATGATTTCGCTAAATTGAGCATTTGGGCTCCAGCATCATTAACATAATATTCACGAATAATGTTATAGCCACCTTTTTTAAAGATACGAGCTAAAGAATCTCCTATAGCCGCACCACGAGCATGACCTAAATGTAAATCGCCTGTTGGATTTGCCGAGACATATTCAAGATTAATTGTGACTCCATTTGAAGGCAAATCACCATAATGCTCGCCTTTAGTTAAGACTTCATCAAGTACAGAAGAAAGTGATTCATTTTTTAAAAAGAAATTAATAAAACCTGGACCAGCAATTTCAATTTTTTCTAATTTTTCTTGATTTAAATTAGAAATAATTAAATTTGCAATATCGCGAGGATTCTTCTTTAACTTAGATGAAAGTTTAAGAGCGATATTGCTCGCAAAATCACCATGTGATTTTTCTTTTGATTGTTGTATTTCAATTTCGTTGCTTGAAAAATCAACACCTAATTTTTTTAAGGCTTCAGCTAATTTTTCCTGCAAAAACTCAACATTTCCCATTTGTTTCCTCCAACAAGTATTCATAATGAACGATACCTGGTATGCCATTAAAGGCCAAAACATCATATTCTATCAATAAATAATTTTCTTTTTTAACAATCTTTTTTGTATAAATTTTAAGATTTAAAGAACGCCCTTCTTCTGTAATATATGTAGCAGCAGATTCTTCATTTTCTACAAAGTGATAAAAAGCGTGTGTTCCATTATAATCGTTTTCAATTTCAAGTCTTCCATTACTATATTTCAAAGTTGTTTTACCGACATTATTTTCTTCATCTTTAAAGTTAATAACGCCTCCATCTAAAGTTTCAAAACTTTCGCCAATAAACTTTAAAATACTTCCTTCATCTTTATGTCCTTCAAAATATGAAGTGTTTGTAATTTGAATCTTCATTATTTACCTAACCTTTTGGCGGTTTCTTCAATACCAAGTAAAGTAATAATGTTATACATTTCAAGACCATGATCCCTTCCTGTGATTTTTAAGCGTAAAGGCATATAAAGGTCTTTACCTTTAACACCAGTGACCATTGAAATTGATTTAATCAAAGCATTTACCGTATCTTTATCGGTTACTTTAAGATTAACTATTTCTTTTAGAAACTCACTTATTACTTTTTTAGAGGTATCGTTATTAAGATAATCTAGTTCTTCATTAGTTAATTCTTTCGGAACAAAAACTTCATCAATTAAAGTCGAAATTTGTGCTCCATTCACTAATTCTTTTTTAAACATATTTGCAACATTTAGTAATTCAACATCATTTAACCCTGCAAATCGCTCTGATTTGAGAATAAACGGTTTTATAAAACTTAAATATTCATTATCACTTAATGCGCGAATATACATCCCATTTAACCAATCTAATTTTTTAGGGTCAAACATTGAAGGGGAGGCAGATAATCTCTTTGGATCAAAAGCTTTAATAGCTTCTTCCAAACTAAAGATTTCTTGATCTGAATCAGGTGTCCAACCTAATAATAATATAAAGTTATCAATTGCTGCAGGTAAATATCCAAGATCACGATATTGTGACATAAATTGCAAAATATTATGATCACGTTTTGAAAGTTTCTTTCCATCTTGGTTAATAATTATTGTCATATGGCCAAATTGAGGCATTTCCCAGCCAAAATAGTTGTATACAATCATTTGCTTAGGAGTGTTCGATAAATGTTCTTCGCCTCTAAAAACATGCGAGATATCCATAATGTGATCATCGATGACAACTGCAAAATTATATGTAGGAATACCATTTGATTTAATAATAACAAAATCTCCAATATCATCACTATTAAAAGAAACTTTTCCTCTAACTAAATCATCAAATTCTAATGTTTGGTGTTCAGGAACCTTGATACGAATTGAGTATGGTTTACCTTCAGCTTTTAATTTATCTTTTTCTTCCTTAGAAAGTTTTAAACAGCGGCGATCATATTTAAAAGCTGAAATACCACGTGCTTCTTGTTCGGCCTTCATTTGGTCGAGTTCTTCTTCAGTGCAAAAACACTCGTATGCATACCCTTTATCAATCAATTCTTGAGCATATTTGCGATATAGATCGATTTTTTCGGTTTGACGATAAGGAGCATATTTTGGATTCATTTTTTCAATAGATTCATCTGGTATAATGTTTAGCCAAAGCAAATCATGTAATTGTGAATATTCAGCACCTGGTATATTTCTTTCAATATCTGTATCTTCAATACGAAAAACAAAATCACCATTATATTTTTTGGCAAATAAATAATTAAATAACGCACTACGAGCACCACCTATATGTAAATAACCTGTTGGTGATGGAGCATATCTTACTCTAACTTTCGCAAATCCCATAAATTACTCCTTCTTTAATAAACATACGACATAAGCACAAACAGCTTTTCCTTGTCCGACAGCATCAAATCCTTCGTTGCTCATTGCTTTAACGTTAATAAATTCTCTTGCGATTTCACAATATTTGGCAATATTTTCCAAAATTTGCGGCTTTTGCAAAGAAATATGAGGAGATTCAAGTTCAATTGAAACATCAATATTTTCAATTACAAAACCTTTGTCTTTCATTTTATTTAAAACAAAATCCAATATTACTTTTGAATTCATGTCTTTACATTTTGGATCTGAACTTGGAAAATATTCTCCAATATCGCCTAAACCTAAGGCACCCAAAATAGCATCACTAAGAGCATGTAAAACAACATCACCATCTGAAGTGGCTTTCTCTCCAAAAGCAGAATCAATTACAATTCCACCAAGAATAAGTTTGCGGCCTTTCACTAATGGGTGAATATCTTTGCCAAACCCAACTCTCGTCATACATTAAACCTAAAAAAGAATATGTCACCGTCTTTAGCAACATAATCTTTGCCTTCAATTCTTAATTTGCCAGCCTCTTTAACAGCATTTTCGGTTTTATATTTAAAAATATCATCATATGAATAAGCCTCAGCACGAATAAAGCCTTTTTGAAAATCAGTATGAATAATTCCGGCACATTCTGGTGCTTTCATTCCATTTTTAAAAGTCCAAGCACGACATTCGTCGGCTCCAACAGTAAAGAAAGTTGACAAGCCTAATAATTTATATGTAGCTTTAATGAGTCTATTTAAACCCGATTCATTAATTCCTAAAGCGGCTAGATATTCTTTTTGTTCATCTTCTGATAAATCTGCTAACTGAGCTTCGACTTCACAACAAATTGCAATAGCCTCATTTCCTTCAGATTCCGCAAACTTCAAAACCTCTTGATAATATTTACATTTATCTAGGTCGGCATAGTCGCCTTCACTAACGTTAGCAACATATATGATTGGTTTAGCAGTTAAAAAATCAGTATTTTTCTTGAGCCATTCTCTTTGCTCTAAACTAAGGTCTTTTACAATAGTTCTTACAGACTTGTTAGCTAAGAGAGTTTCTTTAACTTTACTTAATATTTCATATTGGAAGATTGAATCTTTATCTTTTGAAACTCTCGCTTTATTTTCGACTTTATCGATTGCTTTTTGGCAAGAATCAAGATCAGCAAATATTAATTCAAGGTTAATAATGTCTATATCCCTTAAAGGATCAACCGTATTTTCAACGTGAATGATTTCGTTTGATTCAAAACATCGAACTAAGTGGATAATTGCATCAGTTTCACGAATATGAGCTAAGAATTGATTGCCTAAGCCTTCACCTTTTGATGCACCTTTAACAAGACCTGCAATATCATAAAATTCCATGGTGGCATATATTTTTCTCTTTGGATTAAAAATAGAAGATAAAAAATCAAGTCTTTCATCTTTTACTAAAACCATACCATCATTTGGAGAAATAGTTGCAAATGGATAATTTGCTGCTTCGACATGCGATTTTGTCACAGCATTAAAAAGAGTAGATTTTCCTACATTTGGAAGACCAACAATACCAGCTTTTAAACCCATAAATCAAACTCCTTATTTTGCAAATGTTATTATATAACATTTATACGCTAAAATGTTGAAGTGTAATAAAGTTTTATTTTATATATTTTTAAATTCCGTGAAAATAAAAAAACCGCTTACGCGGTTCTTTTTTTGATTAAGCTTAGATTTTTTTAATATTCTTAGCTCTTGGGCCTCTATCAGATTGCTCAATTTCGAATTCAACCTTATCATGTTGTTCTACTGTTTTGTAGCCATCCATGATTAAAGCAGAATAGTGGAAGAAAACGTCTTGACCATCATCTGAATGGATAAAGCCATAGCCTTTTTCTTTGTTGAACATCTTAACTTCGCCAGTTAATGTTTTAACGTCTGCCATATATTCTCCTGTTCTTTCGAACGTCTATATAATACACCATTTCTAAATGAAAAGCATATATTTATTTGTGTTTATCGTTATTTTTTAATTATTTTTGGTATATCTAGTTTTAAAATTGAGTTTTTTAAAATATGAGATGAATAAAAATATACTGCTATAGAAAATAAAAATAACGGAAAAACCCACGATATATTCGCACTTATAAGTAATCTTGTTGAAAATTGATCAGATACTATTTTATTAATTAACAAAGAAATTAAGAAACCGAAAATAATTGATGAAATAAATGCAAAAAATATTATGTAAAAGATATTTCTCTTAAATGGCTTATCTAAAACATTTATTGGAAAGCCTAAATAAAAAAGATTCCCTAAATCAGAAACATTGCTTAAAACTAAACTTTTAAGGATGATAAAAACTAAAATAATCGTGATTATTGAACTTAAAAATGCAAAAACAATCATTAGTATTTCAACAAAATTTAATGTTTCTTTCATATCATTATTTAAGCTTAAATATGGTGAAGAAAATTCATATTCTTTGAATGATCTTTTTAAAAGTGATAAAGAATTTTTAACATTATCATTATCTTTTAAACGAATTATAAGCCTTTTAATGTTTAATTTATTAAAATCCATTTTAAAAAAATGTTGAAATAACACGACCGAATAATACTCATCACCATAAATTATTGGATTATTATTTTCTTCAATTATTTTCCCAACGTTAAAGCTTAGAATATCAAATTTTGGTATTAATTTATTGTTTTGCGTTTGATAATCAGAAACATAAGAAAAATAAATCTTTTTACCTAATCCATTTCCTCCAAATATTTTATTGTTAATAAAACTTGAAATTATCAAAGAATCATAATCTTCTTTTAAAGAATTCATGTTTTCATATATTTTAATCTTTAGTGGCTTGTTTGTCTCAATTGATATGCCACCCGCAATTATTTGAGAAGAATTAATTTTCATCAAATTGTTAGTACCATTTTTTTCATACAGTTCATTAAAATAATTGATTTTTGCAAGGTTATTTGAAATAAAAGCTGGATTAACAAATCCGCTTGTGAATTGATTACCTAAAGTTAAATATCCACCAAAACTTGAAAAATAGTAACTTTTAAATACACTTTTATCTAATGTGTTTATTAATTGGGTCTTAAAACCAATTGTAGTTTTTTGATATATAGCTGTTTCAAAAATTCTTAAACCTTTTATATTTATATAGTTTTTCCTATAATAATTGTCATTCGTTTCATTTAAATAATAATTCGACAATAAAGGATCCTTATATGTCAATTTGAGAAACTCAATAAGAGATTTTTCATTAAAATATTCAAGAACTGCAACCTTTTTTAATATCCATGGAACTTTATCATCCTCACTATATATTGTCGATTGTAATTGAAACTCATTCTCAAATAAGATTTTATTAAACAATTTGTTTGAATGATAAATAAATGACTTGTTTTCCTTAACAAAGCCTTTTAAAGTGAACATAAATTCGTTGTCGTATCCCCATTTTGAGTTATTGATATTTAATGAAATATTAACGATATTATTTTTCAAATAGTTAAAAAGGCTATTCTCATTTCTCTCAATTTTTAGTCCAAAACAAATTTCAAATATTTGTTTATCATTTAATGACATAATAATTTCGTTATTGGCCAAATCTTTATTAATTACATATTTCGAATCAGCTATTAAATCAGTACTTAGAAATTCATTAAAAGAACGCATATCAAAACCTGGAATAACTACACTTTCTAGTGTTTTAACAACCCTAACATCATTTAAATCTGAAAACATATTTTCAAAATCATTATTATAAATATATTTATAACCACTAACTAAAGCACTAAATTTATCACATATTTGTAAAATATTTGCTTCTTCTAAAGAATCATATCGATAAATTTGATTATCATTTAATCCTTTTTGTTTAACAATAACTTCGTTCGTATCAAAAAAATTACTAAAAGCCCCATTAAGGGCATCAGATATGTTACTTTTTATAACACCAACGCAAGCAAAAGAAACAAATGAAATAGAAAACACAACAGAAATAACAAAATTTCTAAATCGATGTTTCTTATTAATGCTTTTTCCATAAATATTCAAAAATTTCTTATTTAAAACATTGGGCTTTAAATATATTTTATTTTCTTTTTCACCAATCTTCGTAATTTCGTTTTTTACTATTTTGCCATCCTTAAGAAAAATATATTGAGTTGAATATTTTTTCGCCAATTCTTGATCGTGAGTTACAACAATCACTAAAGATTTCTCACTTAATTCATTTAAAATATCCATGACTTTAATAGAATTTGAACTATCTAAATTTCCAGTTGGTTCATCTGCTAAAATTATTTTTTTATTTTCAAGAATACATCTAGCAAGGCACAATCTTTGCTTTTCACCTGAACTTAAAAACTTTGTTTTCGTATTTTTAACATTTTGCAAATCCACATTATTTAGGACTTTATTTACCATATTTTCGGTTTTTTCTTGCGAAAAATATTGAGGAATTGCACAAAATAAATTACTTTCTGCGGACATTTCCGAAAAAACAATAGGTTTTTGCGAAATATATGAAATTATGCTATTTCTATACTCACAAGCATCTTCAACATTCATTGATTTTAATCTCTTTGAATTTATGAAAACATCTCCGGCATATTCTAAATCTAGCCCACTTAAGATATTTAATAATGTTGTTTTTCCACATCCTGACTCGCCACAAATAAAAAATAATCCTGTACTTGGAAACATGAGATCAATTATATCTAAAGAAAAATCTTTATTAAAAGATTTATGTAAATTCTTAATTTTTATCATAAGGAGTTCAACTCCTTTTTAATATCAAGGCGCCTAATATTTACTAAAGGAATTTTAATAATCAAAAATATTAAAACAAATAAAGCAATCCCCAATAGTGAATAAAAACTAAAATTATCCATAAAAGGGCTATTTAAACCTAAATTAATATTTAAATATAGATACTTAATTAAAAGTTTATCCGTTGCTTTTAAAAGAACACTACTTATGCCTAAACTCGATATAACGGAAAACACATAAATCATGAACAAATTAATTATTTTAATATTTCCATATTCAGCTGGACTCATCCCTAAAAATCTATATATTGCAATTCTCTTTTTTTCTTTTTGTATACTCTCAAATGTTTTAAAACTAATAATTAAAAATAAACCAATAAACGATAATCCTATAAGAAGTAGAAAATATAATATAAATGAATCAAGAGCCTCACAAATTACTTTAATTGTTTTATAATTGTTATTATTTATCTTTAGAGCCGTTTTATTTATGTTTTTATCATTATATTGATCTAATTCTTTTTGTTTCTCTATGTTATTTGAAAAACATATCAATGAATATGATGTAATTGGGTCATTATTATCACATTCCCATAAATATTGATAAAGGGAGATATCAAATTCTTTCTTTTTAGAATAATTTTCCAGAATTTTATTTTGGAAGATATTTTTAATTAAACTATAAGGATAATATATGCGTGGAGTAGCTAGAATTAAAAATTCTTTATATAAATTTAATTGAATATTAATATTAAAATTTATTTCATCATTAATAATTTCAGAATCGATTATGTTTTCTGTTTTTATATTAAAAGCTAGTTCTAAGTTATCACTACTATAGACATTTCTAAATGCTTCATTTATATAAAATTCATTGTTTTTTGAATCATAGGGCACAAACGAAACCGTTTCATAATTATCAATATTCATATTCAAATAATTGCTTAATATATAATCAAAATTAACATCAATAATGCAGCCATTTAATATCATGGCATTTTCTATATCAAAAAGACTTGGTCTCGATAAAGAATATCTATCAATTCCATTATAAGAAGAAACAAGCGTTTCATTCGATATTAACGAAACATTATTATCTTTAAATGTATATGGCACTATATATAATAAATTAGATGAAATACTATAAATTGATAACGTAGAAAATAATAATATAAATGAGAAAATTAAACAAAATGTAATAAGAATATATGACTTTAAATTACGTTTAAAATCTTTATTTAAAAATGGAAGAAATTTTAGGCTTTTATTAATTTCTTCATGTACATTATTATTTTCTAAATTAGGGACATCAATATTAACGATTTTTCCATCCCTTAATTCAATGACACCATCAGCATATTGTGCAACTAGTTTAATATTATGAGAAACAACGACTACAAGTTTTGTTTTACTAATATGTTTCAACTCTTCAAAAACAAAAATAGAATTAGTTTCGTCTAATGAACCTGTCGGTTCATCGCAAAATAAAGTTTCAAATGGCTTTGATAGAGCTCTAATTAATGATACTCTTTGAGATTCTCCTCCCGAAATATTAAGGCAATTTTTTGTTTTTTGTGAAAGTAGATTAAACTTTTTAAAATTATCTTCTAAATCAGCTTTTCCTATTTTTTTATTACTGCCAGAAATCAATAAGGCATCAATGCAATTATCGAAAACACTATCTTCAAGATTTAAATTGTTATTTTGAAACAATATTGAGACAGAATTCTTAATATATTTAGAAATTTTTGAAGAATTTTTAGATAATTTTGTACCATTAAAATAAATTGAACCTGAATACTGTGTGTCTATGCCCTCTAAAATGTTGATTAATGTTGTTTTTCCTGAACCAGATTTTCCAATAATAAAAATTAACCCACAATCAGGCAAATCAAAATTTAAATTTTCTAATAATTTAAATTCCCTCTTCTTGTTTTTAATTACCTTTGAGAGATTTTCGATTATATACAAAAAAATACCTCCACTAAATAAGTGGAGGTTTATTAAATTTATTTCGGAACTTTCGTAATAAAAATTGATTCTGGCGTTGGAACAATTTTACGTAATTTTTGTTCAAATGTTTCGCGTGGCATCATAATATAATTTCCACAGCCTAAACATCTAAGACGAATATCTGCCCCGATCCTAACTATTTGAAACAATTTGGAACGTTTGTCGCAGGGATGTTCCTTTTTCATTTCAACACAATCAAATAAATTATAAGAAATATTACTCATTTTCATCTTCCATTTTTATAGCTTGTGGAACTTTTGGCAAGCCAGGCATTGTAAGAACGCTTCCTAAATATGCAACAATAAATCCAGCGCCATTCGACAAGTTAACATCTTTTACTACAACCGTGAAATCTCTCGGCGTATTTAATAATTTTGGATTATCAGAAAAAGAGTTCGGAGTTTTAGCGAGACAAACTGGCCAGTCTCCTTTACCCATTTTAGTATATAATTCCAATTTTTCTTTAGCTATATCAAGAAATTGAACATCTTTAGCACGATAAATTTCTTTGCAAATCTTCGTTATTTTATCTATAAGAGGCATTTCTAGAGAATAAAGATAAGTGAATCTTGAAGTTTTTGTTTCCAAGACTTCAACAACTTTATTTGCCAAATCAACAGCTCCTTCGCCACCTTTAATAAATCCATCAAGAAACGAAACCATGTAATGATTTTCAATACACCAGTTTCTAAGCCACTCAACTTCACTAGGAGAATCGCTTTCAAAATGATTTATTGCAATAACAAATGGGACATTAAACTTCTTTAAATTCTCTGCATGTTGAGCAAGATTAGCAACCCCAATTTTTAAAGCTTCAACATTTTCTTTCTCAAGTTCTTCAAACAAAACACCACCATGCAATTTTAATGCACGAATAGTTGCAACTAAAACTATTGCATCTGGTTTTAATGAAGCAACTCTACATTTAATATCCATAAACTTTTCAGCACCAAGATCAGCACCAAAACCAGCTTCAGTAACGACAATTTCACCTAATTTTAATCCCATTTTAGTTGCAATAATTGAATTACAGCCATGGGCAATGTTTGCAAATGGTCCACCATGAACGATGCATGGATTTCCCTCTAAAGTTTGAACAAGATTTGGAGAAAGAGCATATTTCATAAGTTTCATAATGGCATTAGTAATTCTTAAATCTTTAATATAAATAGGCTTTTTGTCATAAGTATAAGCAACAAGAATACGGCCAACTCTTTCTTTAAAATCTTCTTCATCTTTTGCTAAACATAAAACAGCCATAAGTTCGCTAGCAACAGTAATTTGAAAAGATTCTTTACGTTCTACACCATTCTTCTCGCCTTGAGCAATAGTAACTTCTCTTAAAGCACGATCATTCATATCAAGAGATCTTTTCCACACTATATTATTTGGATCAATTTGTAACTCATTTCCTTGGAAAATATGATTATCAATAATAGCACTAATTAAATTAATACTTGATGTCAAAGCATGCATATCACCAGTAAAGTGTAAATTAATATCATCAGCCGGGACAATAATAGATTTTCCACCGCCAATTGCTCCACCTTTTAGACCAAAAACTGGACCCAAAGATGGTTCGCGTAAAACAACAATAGCCTTTTTGCCAACTCTATTTAAGCCATTACACAACGCAATACTCGTTGTTGTTTTCCCTTCACCAGCTTTTGTTGGAGTGATAGCGGTGACTAAAACCAATTTACCATTTTTTCTATTTTCGATTTGTTTATAATATTCCAATTGAATTTTAGCTTTGTCATAGCCATAAGGAATAAGTTCATCCTCTGGTATTCCTAATTTTTTAGCAATATCAAAAATTTTTTCCATATCGTAATATCCTCCAACCACATTAAAAATATTTTATAACATTAAAGTTTTAAATTAAATAAGCAGCAAAGAAATATATTAATAAGCATTAAGTTCACTTAATGCTTTTTAAAGCGTTCTCTAAACTCTCAAACCATTTAACGTTTTCAAATTGATGCAAGAAAAATGTTAATTGTCGTTTAGCATAATGACGAGTATTTTGTTTAATAAGTTCTTTAGTTTCCTCAGGCGTTAAATTGAGAAGGAACTCTTTATATCCTATGGCTTGAAAAGCCTGCAGATCCTTATTAAATGAACTAAATAATTCTTTTACCTCAGATTGGAGACCTTTTTCAAACATTTCATCAACACGTTTAGAAATGTTTTCGTATAATAAATCACGTGGTGGATTTAATCCAATTATTTTAACATCATAAATCATTTTATGAGTTTGACTGGCCTCAATTGAAGACTTTGTTTCTTTAGTTTTATCGTAAATTTCCAAAGCACGAATAATTCTTTTACGATTATTAACATGTATTTTTTGAGCACTAATTTCATCTATCGATAGTAATTGGTTATATAACTCTTCATTTGTAAAATTAGCATATTTTTTCTCATCTAAAACATCTTTTTCTTTTGCAAAACTATAGTCATAAATTACAGATCTCAAATAAAGACCAGAACCTCCGACTAAAACAATATTTTTACCTTCCTTAATGAATTTATCAATTAAATAACGACAAGCTTTTTGAAATAAATAGATGTTAAACTCGTCTTTAACTGAAACAACATTAAAAAGATGACATTTAACTTCTTCCATTTCTTTTTGAGTTGGTTTAGCAGTTCCAATATTTAATTCTTTATAAACTTGGAACGCATCAAAATTAATTATTTCAGCATTTATTTTTTTAGCAAGAGCAACGGCTAAAGAAGTTTTTCCACTACAAGTTGGTCCAACGATTGCGTAAATCATAAACAAACTATCTCCTTTATACCATCTATTATTAAAATAACTTCTTTCTTTAGATATTCGTAATTATGAATTAATGGATGTTCATTATAAAGTTTGCAATATCTTAAATACTCATTATGGTTGTTTGCATCTGAACTATTTTGAACATCAATTTGCTGATAGTACTTTCTATTTTTAATAATATTCTGCAATTCATCGTTATTTTTAATTTCGTTAACCACTTTAAAATATTCTTTAACAACTGGTAAAGACATAAGATCGCTTCTAATTAAATTAATTTGCGAAGCAATTTCTTTATTCATCCACTAGTTCTCCTATCAAAGAATAAGTATGAGATTCGAGTATCCTAACTTTAACTAGCTTGCCTATTAAAGAAACAGAACCTCTAAAATTAATGACTTTATTGCACTCATTATAACCTGTTAAAAATTCATCCGATTTTTTAGATATATTGTCCACAAGGACTTCATAAATCTTTCCAATCATGTTTTTGGACTTTTTTTCAATAATTTCTTCGTTAACTTTTTGAAGTTCTCTAAATCTTTTCGACTTTTCTTCATAAGTTACATTATCAATCATTTTAGCCGCAGGTGTCCCAACACGCGGAGAATAGATAAATGCAAAAACATTGTCATAGCCAACTTCTTTACATAAGGAAACGGTATTCAAAAATTGTTCATATGTTTCGTTAGGAAATCCAACAATTAAGTCCGTTGAAAAAGCAACATCTGGAATTTTTTCCTTAATGTAATTAATTAATTCTAAATATTTTTTGCGATCGTAATGACGATTCATTTCTTTTAAAATTTCATCATCACCTGATTGAACAGGTAGGTGAATAAATTTCATAATATTATCATATTTGGCTATAACATCAACCATTTCATACGAAAAATCAGCTGGATGAGAAGTCGTAAAACGCAATCTCTTAATGTTGGTTTTAGCAACATCTTCCAATAAGTTCGCGAAAGTATAATCACTGTATAAGTCCTTGCCGTAAGAATTTACGTTTTGACCTAATAAAGTTACTTCAATATAACCTTGTTCAATAAGACATTCAACTTCTTTAATAATGTCTTCTTTTTTACGTGATCTTTCTTCACCACGAACATATGGAACAATGCAATAAGTACAAAACTTATTACAACCATACATAATATTTACAAAAGCCTTATGCGAATCTAGACGATGAGATGGGCTTGAAAGCTCAAAAACATCACCTGAATCTGATTTAACATCGACGATGCGTTCTGAATTCTTAAGTTTTTCTTCTAATAAACTTAAAAATTCATTGATATTGTGAGTGCCAAAAATAATATCGACCTGTTTATAAGTTTCAACCATTGTATTAACAATGTGTGGTTGCTCAACCATACATCCACCAACACAAATAATTAAATCTTTTCGTTTTTCTTTTAATAATTTTAAACTACCAATTTCGCCAAAAACTTTATCTTCAGCATTTTCGCGAACGCAACAAGTTAAAATAATTATCACATCCGCTTCTTCAGGAGTTTCGACTTTTTGCATATAGCATGTATCAAGCATGCCACTAATAGTTTCCTCATCACGTACATTTGCCTGACAACCATATGTACGGAAAAAATATTTTTTATCTTTTAAAGCATTAATTAAAAAACTGGATGGGGTAACATCTTGATAAATAATATTTGATTTTCTTTGACGTGAACGCCCCTCTTTTAATGAAGGTAGGGACTTAACAATTAATTTTCCCATAGGTATCTATCCTAATTTTCTTTATATTAATTACTTTATTTGTTTCATCATTAATATCTAAAATAACTCCATTAAAAATATAATCACCATCTTTAAGGAGATTAAAACGACTTTCTTTTCCATATATTGTACGATCAATAACTGAATTTAGTTCAAATCCTAAAACACCGATACTAGATCCACAAAAACCAACATCACTTATATAAGCTGTCCCGTTTGGCAAAAGACGTTCATCATTTGTTTGAACATGAGTATGAGTACCTAAAATAGCTGTAATTTTGCCATCAAAAACATAACCTATAGCTTGTTTTTCACCAGTTGCTTCACCATGTAAATCAACAATATGAATATCCGATTTATCTTCCTTAATTAATTCAATTAACGTTTGATAAGGGGCGGAAACATCTTTATTCATAAAAGCAGTACATAAAATATTTGTTACTCGTATTTTTTTGCCGTTACAATCAAAAACCTTGCTGCCTTCACCAGGAAACGAGTGTATAAGATTAAGTGGTCGGATTAGCCTATCGCTATCTACAATAAAATCTTCAATTTCACTCTTAGAATCATAATGATTGCCTAGAGTGATGGCATTAACACCAAGATCCACTAGAAAATCATAATGTTTCTTTATAATCCCTTTACCATGAGAAATATTTTCACCATTACAAATAGTGAAATCAATATTTTCTCGTATTTTTAAGTCTGGAAGAACGGCCGCAACAGCATTGCGACCGACTTCTCCGACAACATCACCAATAAACAAAATTTTCATTATTTTGCGGTTTCAACAGCACGATATTCTCGAATTACTGTAACTCTAATTTGACCTGGATAAGTCATAGTTGTTTCAATTTTATCTTTAATTTCTTGTGCCATTTTGAAAGCTTGTAAATCATCAACTTTATCTGGAACGACCATGACACGAAGTTCACGACCTGATTGAATAGCATACGCTTGATCAACACCATCAAATTGCTTTGTAATTTCTTCAAGTTGTTCAATTCTCTTAATATATTTTTCAAGAGTCTCACTACGAGCTCCTGGACGAGCAGCCGATAAAGTATCAGCGGCTTGAACTAAGATTGAAATAACATATTTTTGTTCAACATCACCATGGTGAGATTCAATTGCATTAACAACAACTGGGGATTCACCATACTTTTTAGCAACACGGACACCAATTTCAACGTGACTACCATCAACTTCAAAATCAAGAGCTTTACCAATATCATGGAATAAACCAGCACGACGAGCTAACATTTGATCTAAGCCTAATTCACTAGCCATAACACCAGCTAATTCAGCGACTTCAATCGAATGTTCAAGACCATTTTGGCCATATGAAGTACGATACTTTAAACGACCAATTAGTTCAACTTCTTCCTTAGGAACTTTACCTAACCCTAATTTAAAGACAGCTTCTTGTCCGGCCTTAAAGATACTATCATCAACTTCAGCCTTCATCTTATTGAAAATTTCTTCAATACGACCAGGTTGAATACGACCATCGTTAACTAAGGCTTCCAAAGTTTTACGAGCCACTTCACGACGAATTGGATTAAAACATGAAACAGTAATAGCTTCTGGAGTATCATCAATTAAAATATCAACACCAAGTAATTGTTCGAGAGATTTAATATTACGACCTTCACGACCAATAATACGACCTTTCATTTCATCGCTCGGAAGTGCAACAGTGGTAACTGATTTTTCAACAGCAACTTCTTGCGCATGTTTGGAAATAGCTAAAGCTAAAAGGTTTTCTGCTTTTGTATCCGCTTCATCCTTAGCTTCTTCTTCACGATCTTTCATATATTGAGCAATTTCATGATCCATTTTGCCTTGAATACGTAGCATAATTTCATCATGTGCTTGTTGCTCAGTCATATGAGCGACATTTTCCAATTCTTTAACGATGGAATCAATTTTTTCTTGTAAGGTTTTGTCCTTTTTGTCAAGTTCTGTTTGTTGACGAGATAAATTTTTATCCTTTTCGTCAAGAGCATTTTCTTTAGCGATAAGAGCTAAATCTCTCTTATCCATATTATCTTCACGAATAGATAACTTTGAACCTTGATCATTAAGTTCCTGACGACGTTGTTGAAATTCTTTTTCAGCTTCATTTTTTTGTTCAAGTAACGCTTGTTTCGCATCAATTTGAGCATTTTTTGTAATCATGTCGGCTTTAATATTAGCATCACGAATAATCTTATCAGCTTGAGCTTTTTTAGATTTTCCAAGCAAGAAAAATACTAAATAAACAATAACTCCACCAATAACAAGTCCGATTGCGCCACCTACTAAGCCCCAACCTAGTTCTCCCATAGCAAAAACCATCCTTTTTATATTGTATATTTAACAAAAATTAACGATATATACATAAAAAAATGTTTAAAGACACCAAATTTATTTATATATACGTTTAAATAATAAATTTTAGTAAATATATTGTATCAACAGATACGTCCTTATTATATCAAAGATGTCCTCAAGATTAAAGTTATTATGCAAAAATACTTTATAGTATTTGCTATTAAATTAATATTTCTTCTAACTAAATGGTCAGTTAAAATAGGAAGCGCCTTTAAAAATAGTAATTTGCTACCCTAATTAACGTATTAAAAATGTATTTTTAATTACAAATATTAGCTTTTGGCAACTTCGCCATTTACTACAGCATTCTTAATTTGATCAAAAATATCAGGATGATCTTTTAAGAATTTTTTTGCTGTTTCACGGCCTTGTCCGATTTTGTTCCCTTGGAATTCATACCAAGAGCCACTCTTATTGATGATATTCATGTTACTAGCTAAATCTAATAATTCGCCCTCACGAGAAATACCATGACCATAAATAATATCAAAACTACATGTTTTAAATGGTGGCGCAACTTTATTTTTCACAACTTTAATGTTGACACTATTACCTAAAATATCGCTGCCATCTTTGATTGCTTCGCTTCGACGAATATCAATACGAATACTTGAATAAAATTTTAGAGCTTTTCCACCAGTTGTGACTTCAGGATTTCCATAAATAACACCAACTTTTTCACGGAGTTGATTTATAAAAATCACTGTGCAATTAGCTTTTGCAATTTCTGCTGTAATTTTCCTTAAAGCTTTGGACATTAATCTTGCTTGAAGGCCCACTTGATTATCAATCATTTCACCTTCTAGTTCTGCCTTTGGAACAAGGGCAGCAACACTATCAACAACTATTAAAGAAAAAGCACCACTTTTTCCAAGCATTTCTACGATATCTAAAGCCTGTTCTCCACTATCTGGTTGTGAAAGAATTAATTCATCGATATCAACGCCTAAATTTTTTGCATAAACAGGATCGATAGCATGTTCAGCATCAATAAACGCACAACGTCCGCCTTGTTTTTGTGCTTCAGCAATTGCATGAAGCGAAAGTGTTGTCTTACCACTACTTTCTGGTCCATAAATTTCAATAATTCGACCACGCGGATATCCACCGACTCCTAAAGCTTGATCAAGCAAAATTGACCCTGATGAAATTACGTCAATATCAGTGTTAGGTTTTTCACCTAATTTCATGATACTTCCTTTGCCAAAAGTACGCTCCACCTGAGCTAGTACTTCATTTAACTTATCGTCATTTGTTTTATCCATAGATTTTTGTACCTCTAATTAATAGGTGGAGAGTTTTTAAAATTATTTCGAAATTATTTCAATTATTTTTTCAATAGCAATATTACATGCTTCTTTTCGAATATCATTTCTTTCACCTTTTAAGGTGTACTCTAGCACTTCAATCTTATCTTTATACTTAATGCCAATAAATATCAATCCAACGGGCTTATTGCCTTTATCAACACTTGGTCCAGCGTTTCCAGTAAAAGATACACAAATATCGGAATGTAACTTAATGGTTCCATTAATAACCATTTCGGTGGCAACTTCTTTTGAAACAACGCTATATTTATCAATAGTTTCTTCACTAACGCCAACTATTTCTTCTTTTATTAAGGGATTATAAGAAACAATTGTTCCTAAGAAATATTTGCTTGAACCAGGGACGCTTGTAATACTAGAAGCAAATAAACCACCCGTAAATGATTCAACACTTCCAAACGTTAAATGTTTTTCTTCGCAAAGTTTAAATAATTCATCAATCTTTTTTAAATCAACTTCTTTTGATTCGCTAAGAAACACTTTTTTGTTTTGAACAACATAAATAATTCCTGACAAAACAGAAAAGAATAAAGCGAGATAAACAAAAAAGTCTGCAATTCTTAATCCTTTTGGGAAATTATAATCAAAATAAGAGAATGGATAACCGTTTAACAATATTATTGGCAAAGCAATCATTTGAAAAATTGTTTTTAGTTTCCCATAAATATTTGCAGCTAAAACAATATTCTTTTTTGCTGCCATTAAACGAACTGTATCAACAACTAAATCGCGAACAATAAATATAATTACTACGTATAAAGATATTTGAATTTGGTTGAGATTTTGAGAAAAATATTGAGGAACTGCAAGATAAATTAAAGTTGCATTTACTAACATTTTATCAGCAATTGGATCTAAGAATTTTCCTAAATCAGTTATTTGATTATTTTTACGAGCTAAATAACCATCCAAAGTGTCAGTTGAAGCTGCAATAACAAAAATAACAAAAACTATTAAATATACCAAATTAATTGGTGCATTTTCTGGTCCATATGATGGAACGGCTACATTAAAAAACCCAAAAATAAACAGACCAAGATATAATCCGAAAACTAGAAAAATTCTTGAAAACGTAATTTTATTTGGTGTGTTCATATTATTCTCCTTTTGAGTCCCAGTCCTATAAGCCATGTTCTGTCAAGGGCAATTATTTATCTACACTTACGTGTTACCTCTCGTGGATTCAATTATCCCGAGATAGCCTCCCCTACCTAAATTTGGGTTTCTCGCTTGTGGGGTTTACCAACGTTTCACTTTACTATTTCTAGTAAATTCGTCACTGTGGCACTTTACAGAGCATTATCATGGTTACCTTTAGATTTTGCTCCGCCGTTATCTACTCCTAGATACCTAGCTTTATTGATTATACTAGCGCAAACACTACTATCATCGCAGATAGTGCGAGCATGGACTTTCCTCTAAATATAAGATATTTAGCAATTACCTAGACTGGGTTACAATAAACTCTTCGGATCGATTCCGAGTTCATTAAGTTTTTTCTCATAAACATTAATTTTTGCAAGTAACTCAACACCCGAAATCTTATTCTGGAGATCACTTGGTTTAAGATTCTTAAAAGTTGATTTATAAATAAGAAACTCATTTGATAAATTACTGAATCTATCACTAAAATCCTTATTTTCAACTCTTAAAGCACTAATTGTTTCATTTAATTGACTAATTTCAGCGTTTTTTTGCTTTCGTTCGTTTAGTAAAAGATCTAAGAATTGGTCAACTTGAACCATAGAATAGCCCTTGTCAACGCCATCAAATTTCTTTCCTAAGATATCAATATCGGTAAATTTAGTATCTTGTGCCATAGTTTCTCCCGCTTATTTATTATATATAAATAAGATTTTTAAAACAATGATATTAAAGACTATTCAAACAATGATATAATTTCCGTATATGAAGTTATTAAACGAATTGTTAAAAGGTAAAAGAAAAGCTATTTTCTTTGATTTAGAAGGCACGCAATTAACCCAAGAAGTCATCGCAATTGGCGCAATTAAAGCCAAACTTGACTCAAAGGGCGACATTGTTTCATTTGATAAAAAGGGTTTTAAAATTTATGTTAAATCGAAAGGAGATATAGGCTCCATCGTAACAAAGTTAACTAAAATAACTGAAAAAATGCTAAAAGAAGATGGCGTTTATTACCATACCGCCATTCAAAGATTTTCAGCCTACGTTGGAAAGCATCCAGAAGAATACGTTTTTATTGCTTATGGAAATTATGATCGAACATTGATTTGCAAAACATGTTCTATTAATCAAGATGATGGCGAAGATTTTGTAAAAATCGTTGCCAAAAACTATTTGGATTTTGCAAAATTTGTCACACGTTTTATTAAGAATTCTTCAAATCAAACACCATCACTTATTGATGCGATTTTAGCATTAAATGGTGAACCATTCGATAATACACACGATCCGTTATGCGATACTCAAAATCTTGTATTACTTTATAAACTTCTCAAAGATAACAAAAAAGATCTTAAAGAAATATTAAAAAATTCTATTATGTCTTCAAATCTGCCAACCCCAGTTTTGAACGTTTTAAAGAAAATTAATAGTGGTCAAAATGTAACTCCGGTTGACTATGAACAGTATCTAAATGATTATATAAAGTGATAGTTATTAAACAAAAAACAAAGCGAAACCTGAATATTTCAGGTAATCGTGGTATGGAATTGGAATCAAGTATAAATGATTCAAATAGTTTTTATAATGAGAAAAAAATCAGTTACATCTATAAAAAACCAACTCCAATAAAAGTTGTAACTTTAAATGGCAAAGTAATTACAAAAGCTTTTTTTGAAGGCGATTCAACTCTTGACTATTGTGGCATATATTGCAAAAAATTTATAGAATTTGAAGCTAAAAGTACCAAATCAAAGACGTCGTTTCCTCTTAAGAATATCGCCGAACATCAATTAAATCATCTTCTTCTCATTAATAAATTAGGAGGAATTAGTTTCTTAATTATTGAATTTGCTGCCCTAAATGAATATTATTTATTGTCTTGTTCTATTTTGGAAAACTTCATATTAAATTCACGGCATAAATCAATTAAAATAGACTTTTTCATTAAAAATGCAATAAAAATAAAACAGGGATATCATCCCCGTTTATATTATTTAGAGGCTTTAGATTCTCTTTTATAAAAATCACATATTTCTTTTAATTTACAAATTTCACATTTTGGTGATCGTGCATTGCATATAGTTCGTCCAAAAATAATAAATTGATGATGGCATGAAATCCATTCCTCTTTTGGAAATGCCTTTTTAAGATTTTTTTCAACTTTCAAAACATCACTATTTTTTGGCGCAAATCCTAACCGAATTGCAATACGATGTATATGAGTATCAACTGGAAATTCTGGAATTTTAAATAATTCTGCTAAAACTACATTAGCCGTTTTATTACCAACACCCGGCAAAGACATTAGATCTTCTTTGTTTTTAGGAACTATACCATTATACTTTTTTAGTAATATCTCTGCAATTCCCTTACAATTTTTACTTTTTACTTCACATAAACCAATCGATTTAATATATTCTTTTAGCACATTTAGGTCTGCAGAAGCAATCTTTTCCAAACTATTTAAATCATTAAAAAGATTAACCGTCGCCTTATTAACCGCCGCGTCAGTAGTTTGAGCTGAAAGCATTACGGCAATAACTAATTCATAATCTTTAAAGTAATTTAAAGAACACATTGCATTTGGCAAGATTTCATTAAAATATTCTTTAACAATTTTAGCTTTATCGCTTTTATTTCTTTTCATCAGTCCAACGTGTTTTTAAAATTTCGATATTTTTTTGTGTTTCTTCATCGGAAATCTTACTATTTTGAGTAGAATAGCCTTCTGATAAAACATCTTTT
The DNA here is from genome assembly GCA_036735985.1 of Candidatus Alectryobacillus sp. Taxonomy (GTDB): domain Bacteria; phylum Bacillota_I; class Bacilli_A; order RFN20; family CAG-826; genus Alectryobacillus. The sequence continues at coordinate 27,987 of DAINNH010000002.1, forward strand.
TCACTTTTGTTCTTTAATAAAATATTTTCAACAGCTTTAATTGATAATCTATTTCGCATAGCAGCTGTTTTTAAAGCATAAGAAATTGCTTCTGGAGTAAATTCATTGTGAATCCACTCATCAATTCGATCTAATTCAAGAGGAGCCAAAGATCTTTTAAAAGTTATTTCAAATTCTTTATATAAAGCTTCAATCTTCTTATTAAAATCATTATCATAACGATGTGATTCGTTATTAAATAAAGCTTTTTCAAATTCATCATAAAGTGTTTTCTTCAATGGCTCTAAAGACGTTGTTAAGAAATTTGATGAAGGATTCGTCGTATATTCTAAAAATCCTTTAGTCAATAAAGAACATACTAAATCATCAATTTTCACTGTGTCATAATTCATTCTTAAAGCTAATAAATCATTTGTGATAAAAGTATTATTTTGAGAAAGCAAATGGTCAATCATTAAAATAACACTAAGTTCTTCTTCAGTAATCTTTAATTTCTTATAGTACTCTAAAAGGCAAAAATCAAAATTAACTGCATCTAAATTTTTTTCCATATTTGCCTCCTTAGAAAACTATCTTTTATTATACTATTAAATCTCTAATTAATAAGATTTAAATAGATTTTTTAATCTTATTAAATTCTTCCTGCATCTTGGCATCTTTAATTTCATTAATGAGATTTAGATTATTGGAAATTGTTTCTTTTAAAGATCCTTCGATGTCAAAACCATAAACAATTGCAAATCGATAAGCGCGAATAATGCGTAAAGGGTCTTCCTTAATTCTCTTTAAAGGATCACCAATCATTCTAATTAGATGATCTTTAAGATCTTTTAAACCATTTTGTGGATCAATAATCTTATAGTTTTCGTCAATATAAATGGCGTTAATAGTAAAATCTCTTCTTTTAGAATCATCTTCAAGATTATTAACAAATTTAATATAAGAAGGGTGACGCAAATCATCGTATTCGCCCTCTTCTCTTAATGTAGTCACATCTATTTTATGACCATTAGCAATCGTATGAACACTTCCATATTTTGCAAAAGTCAAATCAATATCTTTAATAAATTTTTGCATGTCACTGGGAGTCGCATCAGTAACAAAATCAAAATCATTTACTTCATGATTTAATAATAAATCACGAGAAGTACCTCCAATAATATAAAGACGAAAGTGGTTTTCATTAAAGACTTTCTTTAGTAAATCAAATTCTACCAATTGCATATTATTATTATAACAAAAAAAGACTTCCATGAAGGAAGTCTCTTATTTTCTAAACTAAAATTATAAGCTTTCTTTTAAGGCTTTAGCTAATTTAAAGGAAACGACTTTCTTAGCTGGGATTTCAATAACTTCTTTTGTTCCAGGAATTGTACCCTTACGAGCGGCTCTTTCCTTAACTGAGAAAATACCAAAACCAGCAACTTTAACAGTCTCACCTTTTTCTAAGGCATCACCAATAACTTCAAAAACTCCATCAAGAGCTTCGGCAGCTTCTTTAAGTGATACTCCTAATTTAGCGGCTAATTCGGCGACTAATTCTTGTTTATTCATTTTTTTATCCTCTTTCTTTAAATATACTTAGTAGAAATTAAAAAAGCAAGAAATTTCGCGTAGTTTACGAACTATTTTTTGTTTTTCCTTGTTAAAACTACTTATAGGACTTAAATTCTGGCCCTAATGGACGTGTCATTAAATTACCTAAAATTTCAACTAAATCTGCTTTATTGTATAAAACTTCATGTAATGCCCATACAATTGGAGTATAAATATTGTTTTTTATTGAAAGTTCATATAGACACTTTATTGTTCGATATCCTTCAACAGTTTTAGTATTATTTTTGATAACTTCATCAACATTTTTTGTTTTGCCAATGGCTTCACCAAACGAAAAATTACGAGATTCATTTGAGTTACAAGTTAAAACCAAATCACCCAAACCGGTAAGCCCTAAATAAGTAATTCCTTGGCCGCCAAAAAACATGCCAAACGTACGCATTTCGTGGATACCACGTGTTATTAATGCTGCACGTGCATTTTGTCCAAAGCCTAAACCAAATAGAATTCCACTACCTATTGCAATAGCGTTTTTATAGGCGCTAGCTATTTCCGAACCAATTTCATCCTTATTTGTATATACTCTAAAATATGAATTTGAAAAAGCTTTTTGAACCTTTTTAGCAACACTTGTATTCATTGAAACAGCATCAATGGTTGTTATATGACGGACAACAACTTCTTCCGCGTAACTTGGTCCAATAAGAGAGCAAAGACCTTCGATAAATTGTGGTGGAACAATTTTGCGCAAATATTGAAGCATCGTTAAATTGTCTTCACCAACAAATCCTTTAATAACATTAATAAAAATATATTTTTTATGAAGCTTAGGAATAAGCTCATTAATAAGTGATTCAACGGCAATTGAAGGAACCGCTAAAAGAATGCCATCTGCAGTATTTAAAAATTCCGAATAATCAACTTTTGAGACTAATTTCTCATTTAACAAAGTTTCGCCAAGATATTTCTTGTTAGTGTGTTCGTTATTAATTTCATCAGCAATTATTTGGTCTTTAGAATATAGTAAAACATCATTACCATTATCAACTAAAACTTGTGCTAAAGTAGTGCCCCAGGCACCAGAACCCATTACTAAAATTTTCATTATACTTTCTTCCTTAAAATAAAGTTAATAGGTGTACCATCAAAATCATATGAGGCACGTAATCTATTTTCAATATATCTTAAATAAGAAAAATGCATCCATTTAGGATTATTAACAAAAAGAACAATTGATGGTGGTTTAACGCCAACTTGTTGAGCATAATAAATCTTACAACGACCACCTTGAAAATCAGGCGTTTCATTCATTGCTTGCGCATCTTCAACAATTTCATTAAGGATACTAGTAGTAATTCGACGGTTATATGCATCAAAAGCCTTTTCGATTGCTGTAAAAAGTGTATCAATTCGTTGAGATTTTAAAGCCGAAACATAAACAACAGGTGCATAATCTAGAAATTTAAATTGTAAACGAATATTTTTCGTAAACTCATCCATTGTTTTTTCATCTTTTTTAACAAGATCCCATTTATTTACAACAATGATAATTCCTTTTTTCCTATCAATAGCATACGAAACAACATTTTTGTCTAATTCACGAACGCCTTCATTGCCATCAATAACCAAACAAACAATGTCAGATTTTTCAATTGCTTCGAGTGCACGTAAAAGTGCATATTTATCAATTGATTCATAAATCTGGCCTTTTTTCTTAATTCCTGCAGTATCAACAACAGTATATTTTTTACCATTTCTTTCAAAATAAGTATCTGTAGAGTCACGAGTTGTACCAGAAATTTCAGATACAATCGCTCTATTCTCACCTGTAATGGCGTTTACTAAACTAGATTTGCCAACATTAGGACGTCCAATAATAGAAAATCTAAGAGACTCATCTTCGACTAATTCTTCTTTTTCTGGCAAAGCCTTAATAATTCGATCTAGTAAATCACCAATACCAACACTATGAATACCGCTAACTGCTATAGGATCGCCAAAACCTAAAGCTACAAATTCATAAATAGCATTAATATTTTCATTACTATCTATTTTATTGACAGCCAAAATAACAGGTTTTTTACTTTTATAAAGAATTTTTGCAACGAATTTATCATCACCCGTCATACCGGTTTGGCCATCTGTAACAAAAACAATTACATCAGCTTCATTTATCGCAATTTCAGCTTGTGCACGAATCTGTTCTTGGAAAGGTCTGTCTCTTAATTCGATTCCGCCAGTGTCAATCAACGAAAAATGAATGCCTAACCATTCAGCACGTGCATAAAGACGATCTCGGGTAATCCCAGGAACATCATCAACAATTGATTGGCGTTGCCCAACAATTCTATTAAAAATTGATGATTTCCCAACATTAGGAGAACCAACAATTGCTACAGTTCCTTCTTTAGGCATTTTTCTCACCTATCTTATCTTCGATGATATCAATAATAGTTTCGACAACGTCTTCAAATAACATGTTTGTAGTATCTAAAATCAAAGCATCTTCAGCTGGTTTAAGAGGGGCAAAAGATCTATTAGAATCAATGAAATCACGTTTCTTCAAATCTGAATAAACTTCTTCTCTTGTACAGGCAATACCTTTATCAACATTTTCCTTAAAACGACGATCAGTACGTTCATCTAATGATGCAATTTGAAAAATCTTAACATCAGCATTCGGAAGAACGTAAGTGCCAATATCACGGCCATCCATCAAACAATCTCCGAGAGCTGCAATTTTTCTTTGTTGTTCAACTAATTCAAGACGAATATTTTTATAAGATGCAATATATGAAACATTTTCGGAAACATAAAATTCACGAATTTCCTTTGTAACATCAACTCCATTACAAATTACAACACCATCTTGTAATAATTCGATGTTTACTTTTCCAATTAACGAGCAAGATTGCTCTTCATTTTTTGGATCCAAACCAGCCTTAATAACGGCCCAAGTAAAAGCACGATACATCGCTCCGGTATCAATATAAATATATCCTAGTCTTTTTGCTACTTCCTTTGCGACAGTCGATTTTCCAGCTGCGGCAGGTCCATCAATAGCGATTGAAATTTTCTTTTTCATAATTTTGCTCCTTTATTTAAACGCAAAATATCCAAATATTGCTAATCCAACTAAAATAATAAAAGTAACCACAATTTTAATAACTAATACGCGGTTATTTTCCTTATTGTTTGAATCATCATATTGTTTTTGCTTTGTTAAGACTTCACTTTTTGGCTGAACAATTACATGTTTTGGCTCTTCTATCTTAATAAATAAATGTTTAGCACTATATGATTCATCATTGGCTAGTAAAGAAACATTTTTTAAAATGCTTTTACGATATTTACCATAAATCTTAATGCGTGAATCCTTATCCATATTTAACAATACTATTATATATGATTTTAGTTTTATATAAAACTAAGCAAGTAAACAATTTTACTTGTAGGAATTGATTTATTGATAAGACTTTTAAAAAAGTATAAAATATTTTAAGTGAGGTAAAAATTATGCCAAAGAAATTAAAAGTTAATAAAGATGCTTGCTTAGGTTGTGGACTTTGTGTTTCAACTTATCCAGAAGCATTTGCGTTTGATGATGATGGTAAAGCCACTGTTGTTGGTGAAGTTGCTGATGAGTCTGCCGAAGAAGCAAAATCATCTTGCCCAGCCGGTGCTATTTCCGACTAATCAAATATAAATAAAATGAACTCTCGAATGGGAGTTCATTTTTTTATCTTTTGCAAAAACTTTAACAAATCGGCCCTCTTTGGGAATTTTATTTCAAAAGAGGTCTTTTTTATACTTACATCTTTTGCAAGATATAATTCCTTTATACTTGATTCCATTTTGGTATATTTATTAGGTTTTTTAAAGGATTTACATAATTTTTCAACATCTTTAACACTCAATTTTTCGGCTATAATGCGATCATCAACTTCTTTTAAGAAAACGGGCTCAAGATTGCACAAAGCTTTGGCTTGACTATATGATAAGGTATCATCACTAATTTGTTTTTGAATATAATCTGGCAGTTTTAAGACGCGAATCATGTTAGATATTTGTGATATAGAAAGATTAGTTATTTTTGATAAATCAGTTAATGAATATTTGAATTTTACGTTTAAATATTTTAAAAGAGTTCCTATTTCTATAACATTCTTTAATTGTTTATCTAAGGAATTTGTTAAAGTCATAAAACACGCATCTTCATCGGATACATCACAAATAAAACAGCTGATATTTTCAAACTTAAGTATGCGATAAGCATACAAACGGCGGCGTCCTACAACAACTTCATAATTACTGCCTACCTTTCGAACCAAAATAGGGCTAATGTCGTGATTTTTCTTAACATTTTCAATTGTGTATATACTCGATTTTTTATCTAACGGAGTTGAAGAAAGATAACTAGGCTCTTTAATTAAGTTAACATTGACTATCGAAGTTTTGGTTGAAGTATAGATTCGGTCAAGTTCAAATATGACATCATTCTTTGATGTCTTACGAATCATTTTTTTGAGGTTTTGTCTCAAAAGTGGAACATTCGTTGAGTTATTTTGACTCATTTTCCAAAATCTCTTTTGCAAGTGCAAGATATGAAACTGTTCCTAAAGAATTAGGTCTAAAAATTGTTGGTGGAATGCCACGAGCTTGAGCTTCAATAATAGAAACATTACGTGGAATAGTTGTAATAAAAGTCTTTTCTTTAAATAAGCCGCGTACTTGCGAACCGATTTCAACACAAAGACGCGTCCTAGAATCATACATTGTTAACAAAAAGCCCTCAATCTGCAAATTAGGATTGTATAAATTCTTAATATTTTGCACACTCGATAAAATATGTGCAACTGCATCAAGAGCAAAATATTCACATTGAACAGGAATTAAAACACTATTGGCTGCCGTTAGAGCATTAATAGAAAGAATGCCTAAACTAGGTGGGCAATCAATAATAATGTAATCATATTGATTTATAATTGAAGTTAATGAATTTTTTAATAAAAATTGTGGATTTGAACATGAATTACTACTGATTGTAACTTCAATTGAAGTTAAATTAATATTACTTGGAATTAAATCCAAGTTTTTCATAATGGTTTTCTTTATTGCTTTAGTTGCATCACAAGCATTTGTGATAACACTATATATTGAACGATTAGAATTGCTACAATCGATACCAAGACCACTTGAAGAATTAGCTTGTGGATCAAAATCAACCAAAAGAACTCTTTTGCCTAAATAAGCAAGAGAAGACGAAAGACAAATTGAAGTAGTTGTTTTGCCAACGCCGCCTTTTTGATTAGCGACAGCTATTACTTTTCCCATGTTCTTTAATTATATCAAAAAATAGTATTACTTTAGAGGCTTTTGCGAAATTAAAGTATAAATACGTGGATATTTATGAGGCGAAGCTTCAACCTTTTTAATAAAAACAAGTGACCTTTTGTCATCTTTAATTTCAGGTAAAGAGTAAGTTTCAACTTTTTCAACTTTACCACCTAATATTTTAATAGCCCCCTTGGCTTCGCTTAATTCTTTATCAACAGTCAATCCCTTATATGGAATAAAATATCCATTTATTTTAATGAAAGGAATTGTAAGTTCACTTAAAATACTTAATTGAGCGACAGCACGACAAACAACAATATCAAAGAATTCTTTATAATTCTTATCAAGATCCTCAACACGTTTGTTTAGTACTTTTACATTATTTAAATTTAATAACTTTACAACAGTTTCAAGATAAGTTGCTTTTTTAGTTGTTGGTTCAATCAATACAAATTTAGTATTTTTGCAAACAATAGCTAAAGCAAGACCTGGAAATCCAGCGCCCGAACCAACATCAGCAACAATTTTATTTTCCAAAGAAATGTACTTTAAAAGATATAAAGAATCATAAAAATGTTTTAAAACAATATCTTCGTCTTCAACAATTGCAGTTAAATTAAATAATTTATTTGTTTCTTGCAAACTATTCATATATGTCGCAAAAGATTTTGTAACATAATCTTCATTTAGACTTTTATCAAAGTACTGCATTTCCTTGATATTCTGGAATAATTCATTTAATTTCATAGCAAAACCTCGCTTTTTAATTTTGTTAAATATAGATTGAGTATAGTAATATCTGCCGGATTAACACCTGAAATTCGAGATGCTTGACCAATAGTTAAAGGACGAACTTTATCTAATTTTTGACGAGCTTCCATCGCTAAACCATCCATATGCATATAATCAATATTCTCAGGAATAACAATATTATCAAGTTTCAATAATTTTTCAGCTTCAATCTTTTGCTTTTTAATATATCCTTCGTATTTAACGGCAATTTCGACTTGTTCAATCTCTAAATTTGACAAATTATAAGCTTGTAAAGAATCGAAACAATCAATCAATTTCTTAAAACTAACTTCTGGTCTTTTTAATATTTCAGCTAAGGATAGCCCTCGACGATAATCGCTATCCGTTAAAGTTTTTATATATTCTTCAAGTTTTAAATTCTCACCAACATGGTAAGAATTGAGATATTTAATGACTTCATCTTCATGAGCTTGTTTCTTTAAGAACTCGTTATATAACTCATCACTAACTGTTCCTAATTCATGTCCATATTTTCTTAAACGAATATCAGCATTATCATTACGTAAAAGTAATCGGAATTCAGCTCGAGAAGAGAGCATACGGTATGGTTCTTTAGTGCCTTTATTTACAAGATCATCAATCATAACGCCAATATAAGATTCGTCTCTTTTTAAAATGAATTTTGGCTTATTTCTGATCCAAAGAACAGCGTTAATTCCAGCAACAAGGCCTAATCCGGCCGCTTCTTCATAACCACTAGTTCCAACAATTTGACCAGCACACCATAAACCTGGATATTTCTTAACCATTAAAGTAGGATCAAACTGTAATGGATTCAATGCATCATATTCAATGGCATAAGCATATTTTAAAATAATGGCATTCTCTAAACCAGGTAAAGAGTGGACCATTTGTATTTGAATTTCACGTGGCATTGAGGTTGAAAAGCCTTGAAGGTAGATTGAATCTGTGTAACGAGATTCAGGTTCAAGAAATAATTGATGACGTGGTTTATCAGAAAAACGAACAATTTTATCTTCGATTGAAGGACAATAACGAGGTCCTACACCTTCGACCATTCCGCCATACATTGCGGAATCATGTAAATGTTCAAGAATAATCTTCTTAGTTTCAGCAGTTGTATAAATCAAGTAACAAGGTTCTTGTTTTTCAAATGGAACAAATTCTTTTGTTTCATATGAAAAAGCAAGTTCTTCATTAGTTCCAGGTTCAACTTGAGTTTTCGAAAAATCAATCGAACTTCTTTTGATTCTTTGTGGGGTTCCAGTTTTTAATCTTAAAAGTTCAAGTCCCATATTGTCTCTTAAATAAGGTGATAATCCCAATGAAGGTTTTTCTCCATCTGGACCAGTAATAATTTTTTCGTGTCCAACAAGAATATCGGATTGCATGTAAGTTCCAGTTGTTAGAACTACAGCTTTGGAAAAATATTGACGTCCATCTGAAAGTTCTACGCCTTTAATTACATTTTCATCATGAATAATTTTAGTCGTCATCCCTTCCGTTAATGTAAGATTGGCTGTATTTCTTAAATAATTTAAAACTATTTGAGGATAATCAATTTTATCTTGTTGACATCTTAAACACTGCACACCAGGTCCTTTGCCAGTGTTTAGCATTTTCATTTGTAAATAGTTTATATCAGCAGTCTTTCCCATCATGCCACCAAGGGCATCGATGTCTCTAACCATAATGCCTTTTGCAGTCCCGCCAATTGAAGGGTTGCATGGCATGTTGCCAACTTTATTAAAATTAAGCGTGATCAGTAGAGTTTTTGCACCCATCTTTGCACTAATACAGGCTGCTTCACAGCCAGCGTGTCCGCCACCAACAACTATTACGTCAAAAGTGTTTTCCATGTTTTAACCGACACTTCCTTCCATATTAAGTTTAATTAACTGATTTAATTCAACAGCATATTCCATTGGCAATTCTTTAGCAAATGGTTCAATAAATCCCATAATAATCATTTGTCGAGCATCGTTTTCGGAAATGCCACGTGACATTAAATAGAACAATTGATCTTCGCTAATCTTTGAAACAGTCGCCTCGTGTTCTAGATACGAAGAATTATTGCGGACTTCATTTGTTGGAATAGTATCAGATTGTGACTTTTCGTCCAAAATCAAAGTATCACATTCAACGTGAGCATGAGACTTTATCGCATTTTCCTCTATACGAACTGTACCACGATAATTAGCAGTACCACCATTATAAACAATTGACTTAGAAATAATAGATGAGACTGTTTCTGGCGCTTTATGAATCATACGTGCACCGGCATCTTGATATTGAATATCTTTTGCAACAGCAATAGAAATACAAGTTCCTTTAGCGCCACGTCCTGCCAAAATACATGCAGGATATTTCATATTTATATAAGATCCAACATTTCCATCAATCCATTCCATGGTCGCATTTTCCATGCATAAAGCTCTTTTTGTAACAAGGTTAACAATATTATTCGACCAATTTTGGACTGTTGAATAACGACATTTTCCACCTTTAAGAACGACAATTTCAACAACTGCCGCATGTAACGATTCTTTCGAATGAATAGGAGCGGTACATCCTTCAACATAATGAACATCAGCACCTTCATCAACTATAATTAAAGTGCGTTCAAATTGACCCATTTTTTCATTATTAATTCTGAAATAAGATTGGAGTGGCTTTTCGAGATGAACACCTTTAGGAACATAAATAAAGGATCCACCAGACCATACAGCACCATTTAGAGCCGTAAATTTGTTGTCATTATATGGAACGACAGTATTAAAATATTTTTTAAACAATTCAGGACATGACTTTAAGGCTTGATCTGTCGAAAGAAAAATAACACCTTTCTTTTCGACTTCTTCAAGCATATTATGATAAACAACTTCTGATTCATATTGGGTAGAAACACCCGCTAAATACTTTTGTTCAGCTTCCGGAATACCTAATTTTTGGAAAGTATTCTTTATAGTTTCTGGTACTTCTTCCCAGTTGTTTTGTTCTTTGTTGGATGGTCTCGTGAAATAAGTATAAGAATTAAAATCAAGCATTTTTAAAGATGGCCCAAAATTTGGTAATGGGAATTTTTCAAAAGTTTTTAATGATTTAAGACGAAATTCAAGCATCCATTCAGGTTCGTTTTTTAGTTGAGAAATTTCACGAACTATATCTTCATTTAAGCCTTTTGGGGTCTTCAAAACTGAAGGGTCTTTATCATAAAAACCATATTTATACTCACTATTTTCTTTTATGAAATTCTTTTCATCCTTCATTTAATTAATTCCTCTAAAGCATTCCAACCAATTGTTGCACATTTAATACGAGCTGGTTGCTTATACGTATTCATAAACACCAAAGCTTCATCAAGAATATTTTCATCATAATGTTCTTCATGAATCATTGCTAAATAATTCTTTAAAATTAAGTTAGCTTCATCTTTACTTTTACCAGTAATTAATTGGCACATAATATCTGTAGAGGCAGTCGAAATAGCACATCCTATACCATCAAAATATGCTTCTACAATTACATTATTTACAACTTTAACATAAACTGAAATTTTATCGATACAACTATTTGACTCCATACGAATAGTCTGAAAAGAACTGAGATCGGTAGGGGTTTTCTTAAAACGAGGTTTACTATAATGATCCATTATAATCTCTCGCATCATATCGTTAGTCATTAAAATAGGCATCTAAGAAATCTCCTCCTTTTTTAAGAGCGTCAACAAGTTGATCCACATCTTCTTTCGTATTATAGAAATAAAAACTGGCTCTTACAGTAGCTTCGCATCCTAAAACATCCATCAATATTTTCGCACAATGTTGACCACTTCGAACACAAATTCCATCTTTATTCAATAATGTAGCCTCATCCTGAGCAAAAACATTTTTATAGTTAAATGTGATAATTCCACCTTTAGCTTTTGAGTTATAAAGAATTAAATTTTTGTTTTCTTGTAATTTATTAATAGCATATTGTCGTAAAGATTCTTCATATGCTTCGATATTATCCATGCCAAGATTTTCAAGATATTCAACAGCACGTTTTAAACCCCAAATACCAGCTAGGTTCTGAGTTCCAGCTTCAAATTTAAATGGTGGTTCCAAATAACGAACGTCTCCACACATATCAAACTTAGCATTCATACCTCCACCAGTTAAAAATGGTTCGGTTTCGCAAAGTAATTTAAATTTCCCATATAAAATCCCAATACCTGTTGGACCACACATTTTGTGACCCGAGAAAGATAAGAAATCAGCATCCCAATCTTTAACATCCGTTTTAATGTGTGGGACAGATTGAGCGCCATCAACTGCAACAACAATACCATGTTCATGTGCTACTTTTATAATTTCTTTAATATCAATAATGTAGGCTAAAACGTTGGTAACATGAGCAATACATATTAACTTAGTGTGTGGTGTGATAGCTTTCTTTAAATTTTCAATAGTCAGCATTCCATCTTTATCTAAAGGAATGTAACTAATTTTGCATCCAGTTACTTCAGCAACTTTAAACCATGGTAGAACGTTGCTGGCATGTTCGGCTTGTGTTAAAAGAATCTCATCATCTTTTTTAAGATGTGACATACCATAACCATGAGCAATTAAATTAATTGACATTGAAGTGCCAGATGTAAAAACAATTTCGTTAGGCTCAGCATTAATAAAATGAGCAACTGTTTCACGAGTTTCTTCGACCATGGTATCAACCTTATGGGCGACATCATAATCACCACGATGAGAGTTTACACAATATTTTGTGTAGTATTCCATTTCAGCATCAATAACACATTGTGGTTTAAATGTTGTCGAGGCATTATCAAGATAGCAGAAGCGTTTTCCCTGCATTTCCTGATTATTTTTAAACATTGGAAAGTCTTTTCTAATTTCATGTGGATCAAACATATTAAATTCTATCTCCTAAAAGTTGTAATAATTGCTTTTGTTCATCTTCTTCAAAATAACTAAAAACTGGTTTTAAATAACCATATGTAATTAAGTTGCGGGCTTCTTTTTCACTAATACCACGGCTTAATAAATAAAACATATGATCATCATTCAAGGTGCCAACAGCCGCACCATGGCTCGCTTGAATATCATCATTATCAATTTTCAAAACTGGATTCGCTCGAGCTCGACATTTTTCATCAAAAATAATAATTTTTGCGATTTGGTTTGCACTAGATTTAACTGATTGCTTTTCTATTAAAGAACACCCATCAAAGTACAAAGTAGATTCGCCGGCGGCAACTCCATAGTTATTCATTTTTGAAATTGTATTTATACCTTTATGATCAAAAGAAATATTATATCTTTTTATATTGTTTCCTAACGAAAGACTCGACATATTCCAAAAACTCTGCGAACCCACACCATTTAATGTAATATTGCTAACTAATTTGACACTTTTATTTGAAAAATCGACGCCGTTTACGACTATTTTGGAATTTTCTCCTAAAAAAGCCGAAAATTTTAAATCAATATCGGAATCATCCGCTATAAAGTTAACTTGAACGTCACATTCATTTCCAATATTAAAGACAATTTCCTTAACAAAAGATAGGTTTATAAACTTGATTTTTGATAAATTGTTGTCATTACAGGAAATCTCAACCGTTTCTGCATTAATTTTTGCAAAATCGATATATTTTTTCTCTGAATCGATTTCAATTTTACTTAGATTGGTTGCCATTTTTATAACTGTCCTTAATAGCACAAGATCCTAAAGAAACAACTTTAACTTGTTCTTTTTCAATCTTAATTCCAAGTTCTTTCTCAATCCATTCATAGCCTTCTTTATCAATACGTTTAAAGAGCTCTGGACCACCAGTTACTGCAATTTTTCCATTAACAAGACAAACTGCCTTTGTAGGTTTAATCATATCGAATAAGCGAGAATAGTGAGATATAAGTAATAAACTAGCACCATTTTCATGAGCTTTATTAATTTCGTTAGCTACGATATTGATTGCATCAGTATCAAGACCAGAATCAATTTCATCAAGCATAATCATCTTAGGATTTAATACTGCCATTTGTAAAATTTCATTACGTTTCTTTTCGCCACCTGAAAAACCTTCATTAAGCGAACGATTGGTCATATCAAATGGAAATTTTAATTCATTACAAGCATTATTTAATAAAGTGTAAAATTTGAAAAAAGAAATAGGAGTCTTTTCACGAGCATTAAGAGCAGCTTTTAAAAACTCAGCATTATTTACACCTGGAATTTCTGCTGGTAATTGCATCCCTAAAAACAATCCGGCACGAGCTCGTTCATCAACTTTCATTGCTAAAACATCTTTGCCATCATAAGTAATTGATCCTTTGGTAACAATATAATGAGGGTTTCCCATAATAGCGTTAAGCAAAGTAGATTTACCGTGTCCATTAGGACCCAATAAAGCAACGACTTCATTTTCTTTGACGGTCAAATCAACACCTTTAAGTATTTCACCACCATCAGCGGTTGTAACATATAAATCTTTAATAACAAGTTCACCCATAATTTCTCCAGCGTTTACTATTTTATATTACGTTTTTTTGTATGTAAAACAATACGATAATTTAATTTCGTATTTATAAATATTATTAATATAATATTTGTAATTGCAAAAAGTAGTGTAAAAATATACAATATAAAAGCGTTTAATTTTATGGGAGGAAAAAATAGATGAATAATAAATTTAAATTATTCACTTTATCAGCGATTGCTACGATGTCCTTAGGCCTTGTGGCTTGCGACGTTACATCTAAAGATGGCGTTGTTATCGATTTTAAGAACGATGGAACAAGTTCTGAAATTACAGCTGATGAGTTATATGAACAATATAAATTAACGTCTACCGGCGCAAAAGCTTATTATGATGCCATTTATAACGTTGTAATACGTCATGAAATGGGTTTAAGCAAGAATGCTGCCAAGAAAAAAGAGTTAGTTACAAAAGCTGAATCACAAGTTCAAGGTATTAAAGATACTGCGACAGATAACGCTAAAACAAACAAAACAAATTATGATGATGAATTGAAAAAGTTACTCGATTCCAATGGTGTCGATACTCTTACACAACTTCAAACCAAATTCGAAGATAGTCTTTTTAAGACCTATCTCACTGACAATTTCTATGATTGGTCAATGGAATATCTTAAAGATGGCACTATTACCAAAACAATGCAAACGGAAGATGCTGATGGAAGCACCGCTTTAAGTAAAATCTCTTTCGATTCTTATTTAAATGATTTACTTCCTTATCACGTTAAACATATTTTAGTAAACGTTTCAGCCGCAAGCGGCGAATATGCTCTTGGAAAAATTAGCGAAAGCGAAGCGACCAAGATAAGTTATGTTATTAAACGTTTATCAGAAATTTCTTCTTCAAATACGTTCGGTCGTATTGCTAAATCATCAAGCGATGATTCAACAAGCGCTAAAAATGAAGGTGATCTTGGCATTATGTCAAGAAATACATCGTTTGTTAATGAATTTAAATTAGGTGTTTACACCTATGATTCATTATTTAACAATCAATTTGCAACTAATACTGCTGAAACCAATAAAATTGGTTTAAAGAATAGTACAGATGCTGCAATGGTCACTCGTAAAGAACAACTTGCCGCTTTAGGTTTAGGTGAAATTCCTTATGGTGCTGCTGTTAAATTAAACGAATATGCTAACGTTACCACCGATAATGACGGTCACGTTGTTAACTTAGGTGCCGAAGTATCTTATCCACGCAATATTTACTTCAATAAGTTCTTCAATATGCACAACATTTCTGTTATCACTAGCGATAGTGTTGATAATAATGGTAATGTTGTTAACGATAAAGCTTATGCAGGCAATTCTGGTTTCAAAGATGTCCAAATCTTAAATGGCGCAGGCGTCGTTCAAACTAAAAATATTCTTTGTGATGAAAACGGTCAACCTATCTTAGTTTGCCGTGCCGGTACAGGTGATTCAACTTCAACCAATGGTTCCACAGGTTATCAAGGTATTCACTTTATTGTTGTCCAAAGAAGTGCTCTTACTGCAACTGATGCTAATGGCGTCTCTTTAAGTGATTATTACACCACTTATTTACCAGGTAGCACTAATTTCCCTAAGAAAAATGATAAAGAAGAAGTTTGCTATGTAAACTACTTCCAATCTGATAATTCAACTTATCTTTCACGTAGTAATACTCTTAAAGACGATATTAAGAAAACTGATCCATCAATCGATTTAAAGATGTATCAATATTTCTTTAATAAGTCTGGTGCTACTATCAAAAACACAACCATCACTGCTCAAATCGACAAATATATTTATTCCACCGAAATTCGTAATGGATATGATGCCAAAAAGAAGTATGCTGATGCTTGGAAAGACTATTGCAATATGTTAGGTGTTCAATCTAATAAACAGAGCCGCAAATTCCCATCAACTTGTGCTTTAAAGTTTAAAGAAGCCAATACAACATATGCTGCTGATTTTAGTTACGGAGGCGAATGTTATTATGAAAAAGAAGCTTAATTATATTCCAAAGTTATTTCTTGCTCTTGGTGCAATTGTTGCTTTAACATCTTGTGATGATATCCAAGCAAAACCAAGTGATTATAACAACAATCTTGTTGATGTTAGTGGTGACGCCTTAGCAAATAACGTTGAACAATTAGTTTATAAACAACTCCATGACTCCACAACTTATGGAAGTGATGTTGCTAATTTAGTATTCAAAAAAGTTTTTGAAAAACGTTTTGGTACTTTAGCAGAAATCACCGCCGCTTCAAAAGGCGATGAAGCCGCTCACAACACTTTTGCTGACACACATATCGGCTACCAAGTTCTTGATGCCGCCAGCAAACGTCTCACTGATGAAGCTTCTAAGAAACTTGAAAGATCTAATATTGATAGAATCTATAAACAAATGCAAAAAGAAATTGCTACTGGTTTATTTACCAACTTAAATTCTTCAAGTAACAAAATTGACGATTTATATAACGAAAAGCTCTTCGCTATGGATTTATATAAGGATTTATATACAATCCCAGGCGTAAGTTCCGTTGCAGATTTTAATAACCTTGCTTTTTATGGAAACGATACTGGCATCTTATTAACTGCTAATCAAAAACTTTGGGATGAAGAAAGTAATGATTGGGTTAAAACTCAAGGTTTACTCCATTTAGGTTTAAATGGTGATGCCAATTATTATGAAGATTATATTAACCGTAAACTTCTTCCTGCCATTGAACAAAAGATTTTGACAGAACAATATTTATATGGTCAATCATATTCTTCTTTTGGTCGTAAATATGGCCGTGAAATTGAATTTATTTCTATTCCAGAATTATTACCTGTCGCAGGACAAGTCTTTAATTGGGGTGATACAAGTAAACTTTGTATGGCTTTTGCTGAAAATCTTAAAGATAACGATACCACAAATGATGATTTCGAAATCTTAGCTGATGCTTATCGTGGAATCGATATCGGCGATGGTTTATGGGCTAAAGCTGAAGCGTTACTTACCACTGCAGGTTTTACAAAACAAAATGCTCCTGCTACTGATTTCGAAGCTCTTTCAACAGCCGAAGAAAAGGATGCTTTCAATAATATTCAACCTTATTATTATTATGGAACTATCTATGGTAATAATATGCATGAATTCAAGAAGATTAAGAATAAAGCTTCTAAAGAATCCACTACCGCTGAATCAAAGTATTCTTCAAATGGTAATTATTCATATTTCCATGGCTTTGAACTTGAAACACATGCTAATAAACTTAAAGATTACACCAACCAAGGTTGGGCTTTAAAATCAAGCACAAGCTTCACTTTACCAGATGATATTAAGACAAGATTATTTAACATTAATGTTTCAATTGATTATGAAAACGTTAAAGCTAAAACAACAACTTCAAAATATCTTACAACATTAGGTGATGGTGTTTATCTCACTCCTGAAGATACACAAAGACAAGATAACTATACTTATCTCTGGAGTATTTCTTCAACATATTACTTTGTAAGAGTTAAAGAAGCTGCTTCTACCACCAAGCTTTCAAAAACTAGTGATGGATCCTATACAAAGATTAAAAATGACGGTGGCATTTATAGCGACGATGTCGCATATGAAATTGCTAACTTAATGTCAGCTGATTCAACCACTAAAACAAATGCTCTTGAATACATTTTAGAGAATTCTAGCATCTCCTATCACGATCAAGACATCTACAATTATTTCAAGTCCACCTATCCAGCTTTATTTGAAAATTAATTTTCGATAACTGAATAACAAAAGGCACCAATTTTGGTGCCTTTTTTGATATTTTAATAGTGGATTTTACACTTTAAAGTAATTAATAATTAATTATTCAAAATTAAATAAACATAAAAATATTGTCCAAAATTAAATTAACAATGTATTGAAAATAATTAATATAAGTATATAATATCAGTGTTTAGGGGGTATTTAATATGAAAACTAAATTATTTAAGACTTTTATTCTTCTAGTCGGTGCTGCTTTATCACTCACGTCTTGTGGTGAAAAAACAATCACAAAAGAAGAAGCTGCGTCACAAGAAACAAAAATGGCTCAACATGTCAGTGAAGATTCCTTTGAGTCTCCAAAAAAGCTTTCTGGTACATTTACAATTGGAGATTCTACTGGTTCCGTTGATTTAAGTGTTAATGATAAGTATTTTCACACTGTTGCTCACGCAAAAAGAGATGGAATTACTGTCGATGTTGAATCTTGGGTATATGTAAAAGATGGTAAATTATATACTGTCAGCAATGGCAATGGTATTCTTGGAAAGGTTTATACTGAAACTACATGGAATGAAAGTTCTCCATCTTATGACTTTAAAGCTCAATCAACTACATATGTCAGTGGTAGTTATGCTGATGCAAGTGCATTCTTTGCTCTTAGCGTTACATTCTCATCTGAATCTTATAAATCAGATGGCGATGGAAGCTTAATCATTGATGCTTCTACTTCAGACAAAGATACATACCATTTCGAATTTAATAATTATTTATTAACAAACGAAAAAACTGTTATTTCTGGCGTTACAACTGAAATAAAAATAAACATTGGTAGTTGCAATGTTTCTTATCCAAATTTAAGCGATTATAAAGCTCAATAGTTTAAGATAGGTCAAAAATGAAATTAAGACACTAGCAATAGTGTCTTTTTTTCTTGCGAATCGTTAATAAAAGAGAGATCGGCCTCAAATATCAACGATTCGCAATATTTTATATAATTTTTGTTAGTATTGTTTTTCATATCAAAATTAATAAAATATAATATAATAAATAAGAGGTAGAAAATATGGAAAAAGATTGTATTTTTTGCAAGATTGGACAAAAGAAAATTCCATCAAATATTGTTTATGAAGATGCCGATGTCATTGCAATATTAGATATTTCGCAAACAACAAAAGGTCATACTCTTGTTATGCCAAAAGCTCATTATGATTCTTTTTTATCCACTCCTCCAGAAATAGTAAATAAGGTATATCGTGTTGCCCAAAAAATTTCTATTCTTTTAGTACATGATTTTAAAGCTAAAGGCGTAAATATTTTAACAAATTGTGGCGAAGCCGCTGGACAATCTGTTCACCATTTTCATGTTCATGTAATTCCACGTTACATTGCAACAGATGGTTTTAAAATTGAAATGCTAAAGAATGAAGATTTAAATAAAATTAACCTTCCAGCATTAGCCGAAGACATAAAGTCAAAAATGTAAAATATCAGTGTTCTGCACAGTTATTAATTATTAAATAATAAAAAATCCAGCTTTTGCTGGATTTTTATTATTTCTTTGGTTTATATAGACAACGATCGTCTAATTGGAAAAGATGTTGTGTAAAGTCACCAATAACAGTATCGTCTAGTGTCTTCTCCATAAAGTTTTCTTTTGCATCAAGGTCGTCAGCAATAGATAATAGGACAGCCTCTCTTGTCATTGGAAGTACTGGCGAACCAAACTCTAAATGACCGTGATGAGATAGAACAAGGTGTTCAAGTAGAACTCGCTTTTCTTCATCAATTTTTAAAGCTTTGCAAGTGTTGCTAACTTCACAATACCCTATCGCAATATGCCCAACTAAACGGCCTTCCGTTGTATATTTTGGGATTAACGGGGATGAAAATTCGACAATTTTGCCAATATCATGAAGCAAAGCACCAGTTAAAAGCAAATCACGATTTAGTGTAGGATAATGATCACATAGATAATCACAAATTTCTGCTACAGAAATCGAATGAGTAACTAAACCTCGAGAAAAAGCATGATGATTACGAACAGCCGCTGGATAAATATATAAATCCTCTAAGTGACGTTTATAAATATCATCAAGAACTGCACGATACTCGTCATCTTTTATCTTATCATGAAGAATTTTAAACTTAGATTGCAATTCATTTAGTGAAAATTCGCTCGTTGGAACGTAAATTGTTAAATCTTCATATTGAGCATCTACCAAAGAAGCGTTATCAATCTTTAATTGGAGTTTTTCTTTATATTTAATAACATCTCCATCAAGAACAATAATATTGCCTGCGGTAAATAAAGGAATATCCTCATCCTCGATTGACCAAACTTTTGCGTCAATTTGACCGGAGCAATCTTGTAAAACAACATTTAAATAAGCTTGTCCCGCATTTGTTACGCCTTTAACTGAAGTGACAACAAGAAATTTCTCATCCTCCACTCTTTTTCCATCGAATAAATCTTTAATCATATTTTTAAGTCCTTTCTTTATCAATTATATAGTTAATTGCTCTCTTTGAAAAACCTAAATAACTAAATTTTTGAAAAATTTTAAATTTTTGTTCATTTGTATCATATTTTTTAAATTTATGCTTGTTTATTTCATAAGCTTTATCAATTGCTTTCTTCTCATTTTCATAAGTATAGAGAATATAATTTTTACAGTTGATATGTTTAGAATTTAAATAAGCCCTAAACCGTAGTTCACCATAGCCTTTAATAACAAATAGATTAATCAAACGCTTAAGAAATTCATCATCTTTTAGATAATTATTCCTTTCTAAATAACGCATCACTTCATTTGTTGTCTTGTAGTCATAGTTTTCATAAAGTTTATAGCGAATAGTATCGCTATGATAAATTTTTGATTTTAACAATCGTTTAACGTATTTTTTAGCCTTTTCACTAGAAGTGCTTTCGTACGACACCTAAATAAACCTCCATCACATTTTTGTAGAAATTTTCTAAAGAGTACTTATCAACGCTTTGATAAGCTCTTTCTTGCATCTCTACTAAATAAGTGGAGTCTAAAGACAAAAATTCTGTAACTTTTTTATCAAAATCTTCATATGTTCCAAAAAAATAACCATTTAGTCCATCATTAATTAATGATGACAAATTAAAATCGTAGCGTGAAAGAACTGGACGATGGCAGGCCATTGCTTCGATATATGTCAAACCTTGAGTTTCGGTTAGACTTGCTGAAATAAACAAATCCGCACAAAAATAGTAAAATGGTGTTTCAATAGGGTCAACTTTTCCAATAAAATGCACGAATGGTTGAGTTTTTGAATCCTCACACATTTTCATGAGTTTCTTTTTAATTGGTCCATCACCAACAACAAGAAGATGGAGATTCTTCATATTGTGTTCATTTACGAAACGATTAAAATTTTCAATAATGACATCTACAGATTTTTCATCACCAAGTCTTCCTAATGACAAAAAAACTTTTGAATTCTCAGCAATTTCCAACTTTTTGAATAACTCTTCTCTTTTTTGAGGGAAATCTTCTAAAGGCAAAAAACGTTGCAGATCTAAGCCGGTTGGAACAATACTAATATATTTTGAAACACCAGTGCGTCTTAGGTAATCTTTAGTTTTTTGACTTGGGGCAATAATTCCATTTGAATTGTCACAAACATCTTTGGTGTATTCGCGAACTGCAAATTTTGCAAAACGATCCACTTTACCCTTCGTGGCGTAAGCCGAATAATCCTCATACATTGTATGATAAGTATAAACTAATGGAATATTCAATTTTTTGGCAACAATTCGGCCAAATTCAGAAACCAACAAATCAGCATGAACATGAATAACATCAATTTTCGCTTTTTTAAGAATTTTAAAAACACGATTAGAGTACATGCTCGTAAGGACATAATTATAAAGAAATTTTAACTTAATTCCAGGCATACGAATAATATGTCCATCAATAATTAATTTTTTATTGAAAGGATTAGAAGTAATAACATAAACATTTTCACCATGCTCACAAAGAGTTTTATATAGGGTAAAAACGCTGGTTGCCACACCATTTACTTCAGGAACATAAGTATCAGTAAACAATGCAATATTCATATCTATTTATTATCCTTTTCATCATTTTTATGGAATAAGCCTTTACGTTTCTTATCGAATTCTTTGCGATTAAGCATTTTAGTGGCATACATCGTTTCGTAATTGTTACGACGCTCGGTAATAGTTTCCATTTGAAGATCGATATAAGTTGTTGAGCTCGCTGAAACATATTCATCTTTAGCTTTACCTTTATAGAAGGCACAAACCACACCACTAACAATAAGAGGAAAGTGGAAAGTGATAGTACGCCAAATAATTTGTAAAGAGTTAGCTAAGCCAATAACAGAATAGCCCTGATTGGCACTAAAAGCTGGGCTAAATAGTGTATAGAAGATATACTCCGCAATACCAGCACTTCCTGGAATCGGAATAAGTTCAACCACTAATTTTTGGAAGCCACCATAAACAATTGTATCGATAATTGAATAGGAATAGGCTCCCGCCACTTCTTTAGCCCCTAAAATAGCATGACCAATATAGAAAGGAACCATAAACTTAAAGGTAAAAGAAGCAATATGCAAAACAAGAATAACTAATAAAAATATAGGATTTGTAAACAAATTCTTTAATTCAAGTTTAAAAGATTCAACTTGAACTCCTAATTTGCGACGCTTATCTTCTGGATTCTTTATGATATGCATTTTCGCTAAAATATTAATACCATGATTTAAAATAAAATTATGAAAATGTTTACTATAAGACATTAAGAAAGTTAAACCAATTACGCTAACATCAAGAATAAAACCTAAGATTGTTAATAACCAAATAGGAATAGTAAGGAAAGTAGCACCATTAATTTCAATATTAATAGGATCCATCGCCATTAAGTTATTAAATTTCATACATAAGGCAAAAATACCATAGATAATTAATACAAATTGATAAACAATAAAGTTCATTACTAAACAAGAAGTAGCATTTGAAATGCTAATTCCTTGTTTCTTAAAGGTATAAGCTTGCATGATTTGACCACCGGATTGACCAGGGGTTACATCATTATAAAAAATACCAACCAAACCATTAGCTACCGCTTGATGATAATAATATTTTTTACGATATCTTCTCGCAAATAAATAAAGAATAACACAATCAATTAAAAATGATCCAGCAAAACAGGAAATACCATATATCAAATTAATTGGGTCAATTTTACTAAATATTTCAATAGTTTGATCGAAGTTATCTCTTAATGAAAAATACAAGACAACTGCAGTAATAATTAAAATAATACCAATATATATTGGATATTTATTTGTTTTCTTTTTCTTTTTATCATCGTTATCGTTTTTATTCTCAATAACGGGATCAATATTCATTGAAGGATCGTTAATATCCTTTTCTTCTGGTTTATTTATATCGCTCATGCAAGTATTTTAACACAACTTAAGTATTATAAAAAATAGAGATTATTTTTCTTTAAATTTTTTTAAAATTTTTGTTTCTCATACTAGCAAAACGACTCACATACATATATTATATATGTATGCGCAATCATAAGTACTTGCATGTGTTAAACACCATGCTTAAAGGCAGTTATAAATTTTATATCTTAACGCTACTACTTCTTATCTGTAGTACTTTTTTTGCTGTACTGTCTTCTTTTATTTCAAAAATATTAATCGATGTCATTCAATATCAAACTTATGATGTGTTTATTTCAAAAGTATTTGATCCTTTAACTTTATGGTTAACTGGAGTAATGGGTGGTTTTGATTTTCTTAAAGCCCATTTATGGATATTTTCAATAGTTGTTGTTACTATTGCTTTAGCTATAGCGTTTTTCTCAATCGCTCGTCAAATAGCCCGTACAAAAGTTATCACAAATGTGGCTGCTCGTCTTCAAAGTATTATGTTTGACCACGTCGAGCGTTTACCATATCGTTTTATAAAAACGATGCGAAACGGCGATATTATTCAAACTTGTACTAAAGATCAAGACACTGTTCGCCGATTCATTATTGGCGATATGATGACGGTCTTTTATACGTTCGACATGTTAATTTTTGCTTTTTCCATCCTATTAACTATTTCTTGGAAAATAGCTTTAGTTAGCATTGTTATTCTCCCAGCCTTATTCATTTATTCTTTCTTTATTATTAAACCAGTTCGCAAGCGCTATCGTTTAACTGATGATAGCGAAGCTGCTATGACTGCTAAAATTGAAGAGAATTTATCTGCTGTTCGTATTGTTAAAGCTTTTAATAACGAAAACTATGAAACTGAGCAATTCAATAAATATGTTAATGATTATAAGAAAAAATTTATAAATTGGCGAAAATTATCGAGTTTCTTCTTCTCTAGTAGCGATATTTTAGTCTTTGGGCAAATTGCTGCTTCCACTCTTTATGGAATGTTTCTTTGCATGAGTGGCGAAATCAGTGTGTCAACAATTGTTATTTCAACAACTTATGTCTCAATGATTGTCTGGCCATTTAGAGATGTGGCGACAACTTTATCTAATCTCGCTAGCGTTTTAGCAGCCTTAGATCGAATTAATATTTTATTAGAGCAACCTCAAGAAGACTTAACAAGTGGCATCAAACCCCTTATTAAAGGT
Organism: Candidatus Alectryobacillus sp.; assembly: GCA_036735985.1. Lineage (GTDB taxonomy): Bacteria > Bacillota_I > Bacilli_A > RFN20 > CAG-826 > Alectryobacillus. Next base: position 52,554 of record DAINNH010000002.1, read on the forward strand.
GGGATTGAATTTGTTAATGTTGGTTTTAAATTCCCAGATGATACTAAAGAAACTTTGAAAAACATTAATTTTAGTATTAAACCCGGCGAAACCGTCGCTATCGTTGGTAAAACCGGAAGCGGCAAATCAACTCTCGCCTATTTATTAACACGTTTATATGATGTAACATGTGGTGAAATTTTAATTGATGGAACACCAATTAATGAAATTCAACGTCAATATCTCCGCCAACATATTGCCATGATTTTACAAGAACCATTCTTATTCTCAAAATCCATTATTTCAAATATTAATATTTCAAAAGATATTAATGATCCTAATAAAATATTCGATGCGGCCAAAATTGCCCACATCGATGACTCTATTCGCCAATTTAAAGAAGGTTATAATACCCAAGTTGGAGAAAAAGGTGTCACTTTATCTGGTGGCCAAAAGCAAAGAGTAGCAATTGCCCGTGGCATCGCTCGAAATGCTCCAATTTTAATTATGGATGACTCTTTAAGTGCTGTTGACACTGAAACAGATATTGAAATTCGTTCCGCTTTAAAGAAACGTATGGAAAATACAACTTGTTTAATTATTACACATCGTGTTGCTACGGCCAAAGATGCTGATAAAATTATCGTCTTAGAGAATAACACTGTCTCTCAAATTGGAACTTATGATCAACTTATTCATGAAGAAGGTCTTTTTAAGAGAATCAATGATATTCAAACCAAGATGCAATAAAGGAGGAAACTATGGATTTAACTGAAGAAAAAGATGACGTAAATAAAAAGTTTTCTCTTAAAGTTTGGGGAAGCGTTTTAAAATACACTTTACAAAAGTGGCCTCTTTTAATTGTTCTTTTTATAACCTTATTAATCACCACTTTCTATGATAATAGCTTTACTCCTTTAATGAATAAAGCGGCGATTGATACCTTAAGTGGAAATTTCTTAGGTAAAGACTTTTTAGACATTACCTTTGGTATTACCATATTCGGAATTAACTTCCCTAGTGTCAATTACATAGGATTTGCAGCGATAATTGGTGTTGGAATTCTCATTCGTTCATTTGCTATTTTCTTTACTTTCTTTATTACTAACCTTCTTGAGATGCAAGTTTTAGTCTCTTTAAGACGTGATAGCTTTAATAAAGTTCAACAATTATCCTTCTCTTATTTTGATAAAACACCAAGTGGTTGGTTAATTTCAAGAATGCAAAACGATGCCTCGACTATTTCTGAAATGCTTTCGTGGGGTGTTATACGTGTCTTATGGATTACATTTGATACTGCTTTTACTCTTGTTACAATGTTTACAATTGATTGGCGTTTATCTTTATTAATATTATCCTTATCACCTGTCTTAATTGTTATTGTTACATACTTTAATCGTATTATCTTAGTCCGTCATCGTACTGCCCGTAATGCCTATTCAAACTATGTTAGATGGCTTGCTGAATGTATTAGTGGCATACAAACTATTAAAACTTTAGCCATTGAAGACGTTGTTAATAATGAAGCTAGCGAAGTTATTAAAGATGTTAAAGATAAACGTTATAAAGCTATTTTACCTAATGCTTATTATTCGTCTTGTTTTAATGTTCTTTCATCCATCACGACTGCTTTAATAATCTATGTAGGAGCTTATGTTATTGGAACCGATCCTGCTAAAGAGGGTGCTATTTCAATTGCTACTCTTGTTCTCTTTATTGGTTTTGTTGGAAGCATTTATAATCCTTTAGCAGAATTTTCTGAATTATTTGCTGAATTTGTTTCAACTCAAGCTTCAATTGAAAAATTAATGTCCTTAATTAATACAAAACCAACACTAGTCGATACTCCTGAAGTTATTGAAAAATATGGTGATGTTTTTAATAATAAAAAAGAAAATTTTGAAGTCATGAATGGGGACATCTATTTCAACCACGTCAGCTTCTCCTATATTGAAGGCACAGAAGTTTTACATGACTTGGATCTTCATATTGCAAAAGGCACAAGCGTAGCAATTGTTGGCGAAACCGGAAGCGGTAAATCAACAACAGTTTCACTCCTTTGTCGTTTTTATCAACCAAGTAAAGGTGAAATCGATATCGATGGCATAAATTACTTGTCACGAAGTGTTGGCTGGCTTAGAAGCAATATTGGTTTAGTTCAACAAACTCCATTTATTTTCTCAACATCGATTTATGATAATGTTCGTTATGGCAAATTAAATGCCACTAACGAAGAAATCATTAAGGCCTGTAAAATAGTTGGTGTTCATGACTTTATTATGACCTTAAAGCATGGTTATGATACAGTTTTAGAAGAACAAGGCGCCGAATTATCAGTGGGTCAAAAACAATTAATAAGTTTTGCCCGAGCCCTTATTCGTGATCCAAAAATAATGATTTTGGATGAAGCTACTTCAAGTATCGATACTGAAACCGAACATCAAATTCAAACAGCGATTAATAAAGTTTTAGCCGGACGTACTTCACTAATCATTGCTCACCGTCTCTCCACCATTGTTAATTCGGATCGTATTTTAGTTATGAAAGATGGCTTAGTAATTGAAGATGGCAATCATGTCTCTTTAATGGCCAAAAAAGGCTATTACTACGAACTTTATATGAATCAATTTAAGGAGTTAAATCTTGAATCCCAAATTGATACTTATAAAAATCAAATCGAAGATATGGGAATTAAGCTATAATATTAGATATGGAAAGATTATCTTAAATCTTTTAAAGGCGTTCATATGATTGTTGATGCACATACACATATTGGTTATTGGAGATCTCTAGAAAAGACTAAAGATTGTCTTTTATCTTTAATGCACACTCATGATGTAAATTATGCCATTACGAGCATTGATGCGAGTGAATTTAAGTCACTCGGTAAAGAATTTGCTCCAAAGACTTTGCGTTTGAATCAAATCGAATTAAATACTAAAACTTTAGAGTTTGCCAAGCAAAATCCATGCATTTTCCCACTTATTTGGATAAAACCTAATCGCGAATATCGTGAAAAATCCATTAAAACTTTAGATGAATTTATCTCAATAAATCGCGATCATATTTACGGCTTAAAGGTTCATCCTTGGTGCTCTCGTATTAGAATGAATGATAGACGTTTGTTACCATTTTTAGCTTTGGCTCGTAAATATAATTTACCTATCTTAGTTCATACTGCTAAAGATAAATATGCTGACATTAAATATCTTAAAGAGGTAGCTCTTGCTAATCCTGATTTAACCTTTATTGCTGCCCATTTACAACTTTTATCCGATCATTCAGAAGGTGTTGAAACTTTAAAGAATGTTCCTAATATTTATGGCGATACCGCCTGGGTTGATATTAGTGTTGTTCAACAATTAATAAAATTGGGCTTAGAAGATAAAATTATGTTTGGAACGGATTGTCCAATCGATAAAGATCGTACTTATGATGAAGACATTTATCAAAACTACTTCAAAAATAAAAAGAAAATCAAACGAAGTATTATGGATAAAGTAATGTATAAAAACGCTATACGAATATATAAGTTGCCAATTAAATAAAAATAACGAATAACTTCAAAGTTATTCGTTTTTTATACATATAAGAAAAACCCTCGAAATTTCTTTCGGGGGTTTAAAATTAAACCGATTTAAGAATTAGGCAACAAGTGTAAGATTTAAGCTCTTCAACATAATTTGATCAGTGCCTGTATTTGTAGTTGTTGTAACAAATTTAACAAATTTAGCAGTGGTCGAAGTTAATGTATAAGAAACATCGGCATATGAAGTTGTTAAAGTATTAATAACACCATCATCAGTCCATGTAGATCCATCTTCTGAAACTTGAACTTTTAATGTAGCTTTAACTTTAGTTTTTGCATTAATTACAAGTGAAGCAATCGCTTTTTCAGTAGCAACCTTTGTAAATAAAGAACAACCATCAACGCTACCTTCAGGTATATAGAGTCTTATTTCAGATGAAGTTGTATTATAAGCAGGAGCACTGGCAGCGCCACCCTTATCTGTACCAAAATCACTATTACTAACAACAGCTAAAGCGGCAAAATCAAATGATAATTTTCCATAAACTGCAGCACTTGAACTAACAAATGTAGCAGCAACAGTTAATCCACCAAAAACCATTTTAACAGTAGCGACATTTTCAACAACAGTCGAAGCAACATCAGTACCATTGACTTTTAATGTTTCGAGTTTATAACCTTCAGCAGGAGCAACTGTTAACTTAACATCAGCACCGATTATAGCGGTAGCGACATCAGCGGTAACAGAACCATTTGTTGAAGCTTCAATCGTAACATTGTAAGAATTTGTGTTAGCGGTAACAATTGGATCAACACTAGGATTGACAAAAACAGCAGTTGTACCAGCTTTACCATATAAGTAACCTTTAACATGGATTAAATCGCCAACATTAGCATTGCTAAGATAAGTATAAGCAACACTGTTTAATCTTAATTGATTAGTTGTGCCTTCCATACCAACAAAATTAGTATTTCCATTCTTTGAAGCGATATAACCATCGAATTCAACTTCGACAGGCATTGCAGCAGGAGTAGCAACATAACCATCTAATAAAGTAGCAGTAAGAGCAACTTTTGTTAAACTAGAGGCATCAATTGGAGCAACTGTTTTTACAATGGCAGTTGGAACAAATTCTAATGCACTGCTATATTCACCAGTAATAGTAGCACTAAGTTTAATAATATCACCTACACTATAAAGCGTATGGATGTTTTTCTGATAGACCCAAGCATAAGCAGTTCCATCAGTAACAAATAAATTGTTATAACCTAACGAGACGACTTTGACAAGGTAATCAGAAGATGTAGTACTTGCAGCGGTAACACTAGATAACTTTACAAAAGCTTCGCTTGAAGCAAAGGTAGCAGTGACTTTTAAGCCATCAGCGACCATAGAAACAACAAGAGTATTACCAACTAAATTAGCAAGAACATCAACATCATTGACTGTTAAAGCAGTTAAATAATAACCAGCATCAGCAGCAATTGTAAGTGTAATCTTTGTATCAATAACACCTTTTAAGACATCAGCACTAACACTACCATTAGTAACGGCATTAATTGTGACATCATATTCTGTTGGTGGAATGTATTTAGAAATAAAGTAAGCTGAGAAATTGCCATATTTAGCAGTATAGAAACCACCAATAGTAATCTTATCGCCAACAGCAATATTTAATGTACCAAATGACTTATCGTTTGAATAACTCCACTTTTCATTAACATATGATAAGCTGGAATTTGTAGCAGTTAAGCCATAAATCTTTAATGTCTTAGCCTCATCACCTTCAACATTAACGACCATTGAACCAGTCTTTGTAACTGAACCGTCTTTTTCAGTACCGATTGATTTAACAATGACATCAGTAAGTTTGCTTAAGACACCATCAGCATTAACAACTGTTTCGATAGTTGAATCAACTATAGCAGGTAAATCAACAATTGTAACTGTATAAGCAGCGGAGACAACTTTAGTATCTTGTGTAGATGTCGCAACAACACCAACTGTGCCAGCCTTTAAGCCGGTAACAAGACCTGAAGCAGAAACTGTAGCAACTGTATTATCAGCACCTTCAGCTAAAGCATATGTGGCTCCAGCAAGAGCGCCTTCATTAACAGAAACACTTAATTGAGCCTTAGAACCAACACCAATTGACTTAATGGCATCAGTAATAGTAATAGAAGTAATAGCCTTAACTTCTTTCCAAGTTAAGTTTGAAATAAGAACAGAACCGCCACCTGTACTTGGGATATCAACAATGAAACCTTCAAGTGTGATAGGTAAACCATTCTTAGAAGCTTCAATTCCCCACTTTGTGGCATCATAGCCAGAGGCGAATTGACCAGTATACTTTGTTGAACCATCAACAGTGAAGTTATCGTAAGTACCACTTCTAACGTATGTACCTTCGATCTTAACCCATTTAATAGCAGTATTTGTATAGCCAGATGGTTGAGCATTCCAAGCAGTAGCGCTCATTTCGGTTGGAGCAGTTAAACTTGGAGTAATTGTTTCGGTTGATTTTGCAATAGCAAAGTTTGTTGAAACAATTTGACCGACATTACGATATGCACCAATATTACCTTCAACGGTAACTGTATCACCAATAGCATATCCTTTTGGTAAAGAGACATAGACAAGAACGGCACCAGTGCCATCATCCACAATAAATGAAGCAGTACTAGCACCTAAAACTTTACCAGTAATTGTTGCAAAAACAGCGGTTTCTGGAGCGGCAGTATAAGCACGGATTTCAGCACATGTTTTCTTTACAGGTTTAACATCAGCGACTGACATAGAAACAGTATCACTGACATCGCCACTCTTAACAGTAATGGTGACATCACCAGCACCGACAAAGTGAACGAATTTACCAATAATTGTAGCAACTTCTGTATTGTTTGATTCAGCAGTCCAAGCAACGCCAGCAGGGTTAGTAGTTACAGAAAGCTTAATATCAGCAGTTCTATTTCCAACTTTAGCAAAATCGGCTTTATTATCAATTGTAATCGATGTTGCCACTGGGGCTACACTAGTCTCACTAGTAGTAGGTTGTTCAGATGTTGTAGTTTCTTGAGTTGTGGTTTTGTCTTCAGTTGTTGGTGAAGAACTTGTTTTTGTTTCGCCACAAGATGTCAAAGAAATTGATGCGAGCGCTGCTAAAAGCGCAGGTAAAAGAAATAATTTTCTCTTAGACATATTAGAATTATTTTCCTCCATGTATTTTCATACACAAATATTATATATTTAAATCTATTATTTATAAAGTCAAAAATTTAAAACGTTACATCGACTATTAATTTTTAAATTAACAACATAATAATCACATTATCGCCTGTTCATAATATTCTTTAATAATTAAGATAATTTTTTGAATCAACTTTAAAAATAGCTTTTTCCCCCATACAATAAATCTAGCTAAATTTGAAATATATCTTTCTATTAATTTTGTAACTGTTAATAACGGTTTAAAAATTTGAAAATTAAAATATCGATATTTTTAAGAATATTCCAAAATAATGGCTTTTAGTCGCCTATTTTTTCGTTATTTTCTCTTTCGTTGTTTTTAAATTCAACATTGCCCATATTAGGCTCATTGTTTTGATCAATTTTAAAACAATCTAAATTATTTTTAAGCAAATATAGAACCAACATAATTACAATATTAACAATAATGCCAACTATTCCTACAAGTCTTAAATGTTCATTAACAATATTGTTATAAAAAACCAAATATATTGATTCAAAAATAATAAGTGTTGCTGCTAATGAAAGCATAGAGATTATTAAGTTGAAAGAATAAACATTTTTCTTCTCTTTAATATTTGTTCTAATAACCTTAAAAACAAAAATACTTGTTAAAACGAATAATGCTATACCAAGTAAAATAATTACGATACTAAAGCCACATAGAAGACCATTGTTTTCTCTTAAAGCAAGCGCTAGAGACCCAAACAAACTTATATAGTATTTTTGGTTTCCACTGCCATAAGCAAAGACACTTTCGCCTAATGCATTTAAAATAGTGCTCATAACGAAAAACATTGCAATGTCTATGAATTTTCGATTCTTCTTACTGCTTTTAGGTTCAAAACAGTTAATAACAATAACACTAACAAATAATAAAGTAGTTCCAAATATTTGAATAATCGCTTCACCAAAACCACTCGATAAACCTTTAGAAGGTACTAAGGTTGTTTTCAATAATGAAGTGGCTAATATATTAGAAAACAGCACAATAATTAAATACATCGGATTAAGAGTAACGACCTTATTTTCAATATCATGTTGCTTTACGCATTCTTTAATTCCTAGGTAAGAAAAGAAGAATGTTACAGAAATGTTTGCTATAACGACAATTAGATTAAAAACAACAATAAAATAGTTTATAAAACTGCCTTGAGGATCACCCCAAGCCAATAAAATGTAATAAAAAGAAAACCCGAAGAAATCGGCTTCGGTATCAATAGATACATATTTTGTTAAACAAAAAATTAAAGTTGAGATGAAAAAAAGTTCATACAAATAATTAAAAGTACGAATGGCATCTATTCTGTTTTTATTACGTTTATTTTCTTTATTTAATGAAGCATCGTTTGTGTTATTTTGCGGTTTTGTATCGAATGAAGATCCACAAAATATACAAAAAGAAGCATCATCGGCGTTCTCTCGCCCACAATTACTGCACTTTTTCATCTGCTTTTTTCTCTTTTAAATCTTCAACAACGATATATTTTCCAAAATTGCGCATTAAGGCAACATAAAGAATCAAAATTGTATATGTCCCGATTAGAATTTCAATGCTTGTTGCTATAACTTGTGAGGCAAATAAAAATAAGTAATCAACTTCAAACATCACAGATTTAATAATAACTCCTAAGCCTAACTGTGTTAAAGCAAATGTAATTAAGACAATTGAAGAAATATTATTAAGTAAAACTTTATTTTTTTCTTCCTTTATCGTTTTACTTATTAAAAAATATACGAAAAAATATATTATTGAAACCAATAAAGGACCAATAATTAATCCAACTTTAAGGGCTCCATTTAAGTTATATGTTTTCCCATATAAAATTAATTTGTCATTTAATGAAAAGAAAGTAATAACAAAAATATTAATGAATAGCAAAGATATTAATTGGACAATAGGAAATTTAATCTTTTTATTTAATCTAAAAAGGTAAACAAAACTTCCACCTAATACACCATAAGCCAAGTACGTTAACGAGAGCAAAGGATTATAGGCAAAACCTGTGGTATCAAACATAAAATATCCTAAAAGATCACTTAAAAATCCAATTATTCCGCCATAAATTGGCCCAAGTAAAATGCCTGAAAACGTTACCATCGTTGGACCTAAAGAGATACGAATAAATGGTAAAGAAGCAATATTTTGAATGGATAATAATTTCGTCAAAATAATAGTAAAAGCACAAAAGAGTGCTGATAATGAAATTTTAGCGATAATATTAAATTTAAACTTTGGCATATAGATAAGTTTATTTAACTAAACCCTCTTTTTTTAGACGACTAATAAATAAATTAGCAAAATATAAAGAGCCAGTAACTAGAATAATATTACTTTCATTATTATTTAGTAAAGTTAAAAATCCTTCGTAATAATCGTCAAAGAAATCATATTCAGCGATAAATAATTCAAATTCTTCTTTACTGCGAGCACGTGGGTGATCAAAAGTTGTTAAATGAATTTTATCAACATGGCCACCTAATAATGCTAACATTTTTTCAATATTTTTATCTCTAAAGACACCAATTAGAGCTTCAACTTTGAGTGAACCCTTAATGTAATCAATCGCTTTTGTTAAATTAAGAAAAGCATCGGGATTATGTGCACCATCAACAATAACATACTTGTTATTAATCGTAAAATTAGTAAATCTACCACTTAATTGTTCACAAAATAAGCCCACTTTAAGATCTTCTTCACTAACCTTAAAAGTATTGCCTAAATCAATAGTGGCTTCAATGGCACAAGCTACATTACTACGTTGTGTGATACAGTTTGTGTTAACTAAAATATCACCGTATGGATAATAGCCAACAAACAATTTACCTTTATTTGAAATTCCATAACGATAAAATTCATTAACATAATGAATCTCAGCTTTATTAGATTTAGCTACTTCTTCAATTGCAAATTTCGAATCATCATCGACAATATTGACTAAGACTTTACATCCTTCTTTGATAATTCCGGCTTTGGTATAAGCAATTTCACTAATGGATTTGCCTAAAATATCTGAATGCTCCAAACTAACGTTATTGATAATAGCTAAAAGAGGGGCTTCATCTATATTAGTGGCATCATATTCGCCACCCATCCCAACTTCAATAATAGCCAAATCAATATTTGATTCATTGAAATATTCAAACATACAATATGTCAAAACTTCAAAGGCACTTAATCCAAATTTATTGATTTCTTTAGCATGTTTTGAGTAAATGCTCTGCAAATCCTCATTATTTATCTCTTTATTATTGATTAAAATACATTCATTAATTCTCTCAAAATGCGGAGAAGTAAATAATCCAACATTATATTTGGCCGCTTGATAAATATTATTAAGATAATTTGCAACACTACCTTTGCCATTTGTTCCCGTAATATGGATAAATGGTTTCTTAAAAGTAAATTTAATTTTATCTAAAAACGTTAAAAAATCATAATTATCATATCGGGATTCATTATGTTGATCAATATAGTCAAAAACATTCTCAATTTCTTTACTCATTGTTCTTCTCCTTACGGGCTTTGTCCATTTCATCTTTATGATCTTTTTCTTTCATATCTTCACGTTTATCATAAAGTTTTTTACCTTTTCCTAAAGCGATTTCAACTTTAGCTAAACCATCTTTAAAATAAACTTTTGTAGGAACAATGGTATAACCTTCCACTTTTACTTTAGTTTGAAGTTTAATTATTTCCTTTTTGTGGAGTAATAATTTTTTCGTTCGTAATGGATCTTTATTAAAAATATTGCCTTCTTTATAAGGAGCAATATTCATATTAAGAATAAAAGCTTCATTATTTTTAAAAATAACGTAGGAATCATTAAGGCCACAACCATTTACTCTTAGCGATTTGATCTCAGTTCCATAGAGTTCGAGACCACATTCTAAAAAATCACTTAAAAAATAATTAATGTGTGCTTTTTTATTATTGGTAATAATCTTAATTCCTACTTCTTTCATACTTGTAATATTATATATTAAATTGCTATTTAATTAATGAAAAAAAGATACAAATAAAATCGGCTATTCCCAAAAATAGCCGATTTGTATGTTTTTATTAATAAAAATTCTCAATAATAAAAGATATGCAGAGTTTTAAAAATATTATTAATCCGCAACTTCTGAATATTATTTAGATTGCCAGAGAGAATGAAGGTTGCAGTAGGCAAAAGCATGAAGAACTTTTTCACCTTCACCAATAAAGAATATTGCTTCTGGTTTTTCGCCTGGTTTTAATTCTTTACGTTGATTGCCTTTATTTGTTTCAAGTAAAATCCATTGAATAAAATGTTCAGGTAACATTGGATGATCAACACTACCTACATGGACTGTTACCTTTGTTCCCTCTATTTTCACAAGTGGAACATGCTTCTCTTGTGAAGCATCAACTGTATTTGGTTTAATTTGTTCCATTTCTTTGCCACAACAAATAAGTGGGGAACCTGTATCATGAACTTTAATAATAATTTGACCACATAAACTACATCTAAAGAATTTTAATTCCATAATTATCTCCTTTTGAGAATTATCTCTAATATTATTGTATCTAATATAATAGTAAAATCAAAAATATTGCTCTAAATTTCACTGCGAACACCATTAACATATTTGTATTCAACCATGGTCGAACCACTACTATAGTACCAGCAATAATATGTGCCTGTTGTTGGAATTGTCCAGTTAAGTTTATCATTTCCTGAAGTTTCATCTCGATAATAATGAATTGTATAATCAGTGCCATTTATAAATGTACTAGAAACACCCGATTGTGTTTTATCGGTATAAGTTTTACGGCTAAAAGCAACATAAACATTCTTCACGTACGAACTATAAAAAGAATTAGTATTTGCAGTCGTCAAACTATTAGGTAAAAATATTGTAGAAATTTTCTTGCATCCAAAAAATGCATCCTTATAAATAGATGTTAAGTGTCCACGATCATTTTCAACATCATCTTTATTTTCAGTTCCGTAAAACTTTAAAACGCCACTACTTGTATCCGAATTGAAGTTTTCTAATGCATAGCAATTATAAAAGTCGTTTTTATCAATTTCGACAAGTGAATTTGGGAAATCAAATCTTTTTAGCACTCGATTATCATAAAATGCGTTGCCGTTTTGACTATTGGCTGCTCCTATTTTTGTTAATGAAGAAGTCGTTTTATTCATTAAAACGCTTTCTAATTTAGACATTTCAAGATTGTTGCCACCAGATCCTGTCCCACCTTGGAAGGAATATGATTCAATTAACTCCACGCTATCAGGAACATTTAAAGTTACAAGATTGTAAGTCCATTTAGCACAAGCACGACTTAATGTTTTTGTGCCACTCAAAACATTTAAAGTGCCAGCCAAAGAAAGTGGTACGACCAATAAATTATAGTTATATGTTTGGTCAGTAGTAGCCGTCATATTATATAAACAACCATTCGTTGCATAATATGATGACACAGATGGGTCAGGCAAAGTTTGACCAGTTTGAGGTTGGAAAGAAATATCAGTTAAATTTCGGTTACTCATAAAAACATGTTGGAAGCCAATATATTCCGAAGCATAATATGTTAAAACAACACTTGATAAACCAGAATCATAAAAAGCCCCACGTCCGATGTAATTGCATGACGTTGGAAAATAACATGTTCCTCCAGCTGTAATGGTACCTGTTCCAAAATATGTTAAATGAAAACAAACCCAAAACGCCAATTCAGCAATTTTTGTGATTGAATTACCAACTTTAACACCAACAATTTTGGTTCCAGCAGCAAACATTCCACCTATAAGAGTGACAGTTTTACTATTAATTGTATCTGGAATTTCAAAAGAAGTGGCTGGATAAACATCGTATTTATCGAGGTAGTTAGTGACAGCTATATGATCACTATATTCAACATATTCAAATGTTGGCGTTGAGGTTGTAACTCCACCTGTAGTAACATCAACATTAAAAATTTTAATATTAGATTCAGCTCCCACATTTGTATAAAATGGTAGACTTTGATAGTTATTATCATCTGCAGTAAGTTGATCAACATTGCTATAAATATTCGATCCTTCACCAAGTTTAGCAGAAGCATTGCTATAAATACCACACTTAAAGTATTTGTTGTTTATGTTAGTTATGTTCGCTTCAAAATAAATTTTGCAAGAATACGTTCCATTTAAAATATTAGAAGAAACGTTACTAGAATTACTATCTGTTATAGAATTTGGAATGTATAATCTCTCAAGATTTATATCATTTTGAAACACTGAAGCTTCTAATTTAATAAGATCATGATTAAAGTGTATTTCCTTTAAAGTTGTGACATTACCAAAACAGTTTCCGCCAATAGTCATATTCGCTGTAAAAGTGCCAACAGGTTCACTTATGGTTACCTTCGATAATTTTGCATACATAAAAGCATTATTAGAAATTCTTGTTAAAGAACCTGGTATTGTAATTTCTAGTGGACTTGATAAGTTGCTTCCAAGATATTGGAAAACATTATTCCCGATAATATTAATTGAACCAGCGTTAGAAGAGCTTAAGCCAAAAGATAATCCAGTACAATTTACAAAATCTTGGAAAGCGTATTGGCTAATTGTAGTAACACCATAAGGAATATTTAAAGCGGAATTAAACTTAGCACCACTACCAGTAAAACAATAATTGCCAATTGTAACCAAAGTATTGGTTTCAACATACGATCCACTTACATAATTTCCTGGCCACTTTAATGCTGCTAAATTGGAAATATTTGCAAAAGCATAATCCTTTAATGTTTTTAAAGAATTAGGCATATCAATTTCAACTATTTCAGTATGTCCTTCAAAAGCACGTGGTTCAATTTCCACGACACTTTGACCACCTAAAGTATCAGGTATGTCAACAACGCCAAGTGTTCCATAATAGTTGGTAGAATCACCATTATATGCAAGAATGTTGGCACCTGGTTGTGAGCCACTCGTCACCAAAACATAATAATATAAGCCGCCATCATCAACATTTATTGAGTCAACTTGTCCGCTATAAAATGTAATTTTTTCTGCGTTATTTTTATAACGATAATAACTACTATAAGTAGCGCCAGTTTGCCCAATTAAAGCGGATTCATTAGTCGCGTTTGAGAATATTTGACAATTTGAAAAACATGCACGGAAGGCATAATCTTCAATAGTTTTAACGTTGGTTGGTAAGAAAATACAAGCCAAACGCGAACAATCAAAAAAGGCATATGATTTAATCGTAATATCAGAAGTGCCAGCAGTAAAAATAGCACGAACAATATTCGTTTTATAAAAACATTCACTACCATAATAAACACAACCTGTTGGTAAAGAAATGTTGCTCAAATTATAATCACCAGCAAAGGCATAATCGTAAATAGCGGTAATATTAATTCCACTTGCGCTATTATCACCATATGTAACATTGGCCAAATAATTGCAATTTTGAAATGCGCCGCAAGCAATATTTGTTAATCCACTAGGTAAAGTAATACTCGTAAAATTACTATTATCACAAAAGGCAAAAGCGTAATCACCGATGGAATTTACGTTTGCACCCCAATTAATGGTTTGAAGATTATCATCATTATTAAATCCATTACTTGCAATCCCTGTCACATTATAAGAGGTTGTTCCATCACTATAGACATCAGGAATAACAACATTATTATCACTATTACTGCCTTGGTATACTAAAGCGTAATTACTTGGATCACTAAATAATTCATATTTTAAATTTAAAGAATAACCTGTACCATCGCTATTGATGCGGTTTGTTGCTAAATTATATTGATTTTCACTAGTAGCAATAACACCTTTTTTAACATCAGCACTCGTTGTGTCTTGTTTGCTGGTAGTCTCGTTGTTTGAATTACAACTAGTTAAAGAAAGGCTGAAAAAGAGAGCTCCTAAAATTCCAAATAATAAATTAATTTTTATTTTATTCATTTCTTTAAACCTCCGGATATACATAGTAACGGCTATTCATACGTTTGTTATTAAATGTAAAGTAATAAGAATTACTATTATCAACAATGCTTGAAGTGAGACTTGTATCAATTGTGACAAATATTTCGTGAGAAACATCGTTAGTTTCGACATCTAAAGAAGCACTTAGGATATTGTTATATATTAAATTAAGATAGAAATAGGCTCTTTCCGAAGCAATACTTGTTGCATCATAAGCAAATGTAGTTGCTTTAGGATCATATAATAAGAAATCAAAATTTGAAATGCTATCATTACCATTAAAAATAAGTGTTCCTTCCCCGGCATTTGCATTTTCTTGCCCTTGAGCAGCTATATAATAAATATTAACACGACCGCTACCAGAAGGAGAACCGACATAATATTGACCACGAGGTAATTTAAATGTATGAGCAAATAATGCCCCAGATTCAGCTTCAAAAGTCGATACTGTTGAGGTAGCACCTGTCACATTATCGTAAGTAAAGTATTTAAAACCATTAACTCCAATGTTATTTCCTGGGACATACATCGCATAAGCTGGACGTTTTGAACTTAAAGAAATTGGGCTCGTAACAATATCATCTTGACGATAAATTTCAACATAATTATCATTAGCATCATAGTTTCCAGCGACGATAGTAACGTTAGCATAATCACTAGTTGAAATATTAAAGCCAATTGTTTTTACTGGTGTAACAAAAGAAGCGCCATTTTTCGTTGTCGTAAATGTAGAAAAATTATCGCCTGAATTAGCAAGAGTTAAATAAGATTTAAAAGGATTGATGTTTATAATAGAATCATTAACAACATCCTTTAAATAAATACCAAATTTAGAAGATCCTGGGGCAATAGAATGACCAGATTTATCAATTAATTTGTATTTAAAGTATTCTTGCAAAAAGGTAGAGTCAGTATTATAAAAATAATTAGAATTGTTCATTGTCGTTTGATCAGTTAAATTAACTTTAAAGAAATAATTCCATTTCCTTTCACGTTCAGCTGTCCAAAAATTAGAATCGACACAACTTGGAATGACGGCCCCATCATAAAAGCCATATTTGGATTTTGCATCGTTTTTCCATAAACTAGAAAGAACATCGGTATCCTTTGTAAAATCATACTTATATTCAGCTGTTGAATAATATAGAGAAGAAATATAGTTATCGGCGGCCATTCTTGTAATTTTATATTCACCAATACCATTTAAATAATCTCGGTCGTGAATGGTTTGAGTTGAATCGTTATCATAATCAGAAGTTGACATATCAAAAATTCCAAGCCCTAAATCTAGAGCATCGGTGTCAGAAATATATTTATGACCATTAAAATCGACTGAATTAGTCGAACCTGTAATATAATCACCTGACGCGGCAGTACGTAAATATGGTGAATAAAGATTACTTGCTCCATTTGTTAAAGTATAGGAATAGAAAGTAATACCATTATTTGTTAAAGTATCGTTAATAGCATCACTAACACGCATAGAATCATAAATTGAAGTAAAGTTAATAACACCTGTATCACCGGCGTTTTGATAGTTACTTGCTGGAGAAAATTCATTTTTAATATTAATACCTATTTCACCAATTAATCCGTTTTCAGATTCATGTTTAACTTTCGTATAAGTTTCATCACTGGTATTTAAATGTAAATGGCCATTATAAACATAAGAATTAGCCACACTTCCATCGACATGTCCAACAATATAACCGATGTTAACACCATGAGCATAATTTGTATATTGACTTCCAGCTGCTGGATCAACGTAATCATTTGTAATTTTCACACGTGGCTTTGAAACTCCATCCGTAATAACATTTACAAATTGCAAACGATACGAACAAACAACGTGGGTATAATAAAACCATCACTGCCAATCATTTGAGCTACAAGATAAACACGCGAATCCATTTCGGCATTATTTGTATTCGCAAAATTACTATAAGTTAAATATTCACTGCTTATACTACCATAGCCATTTCCACTATCGATAGTAACGGCATTATTACAACATTTTATAGAATATGTTACCCCATTAACAGTTGTGCCTACACTACGAAAACTTAAATTTGTTAAAGTGGAGTTTTCATACCAAATACCAGTTGTGATTGCTGAATTAGAATTAATATTATCGTTTGTTCCATTGTTATATAAATCAATATACGATCCATCAACTAATGTATTACTAAAGATAGTAGATAGAGGATTTGTTGAATATCCGTCACTATAAACATCAAGGTTACTAAAGGCCACGTCATGAATATTACCACCACTCGTTACATAACCAAAAACACCTATATCTTCAGGTGAAGAGTGTATTCTTAAACCATTGATAACTTTCTTGTTACCATTAAATTCGCCATAAAATGGTTGAGCTTCAGAACCAATAGAAATTAAATTATCCTGATATGTCGTTCCACTCATATCAAGATAGGAAATATATTTTTGAGAAGATGGATCTGTTGAATCATAATTCGGATTAGCAAAGAGTTCTTCTTCACTCAAATCATCAGTAAAGTTATAGCCTAATTTAAAGTGGGATTTAGTAGCCTCATTGAAAACACCAAAGTTTTGTAATCTTGTAAGGTTATAGAATTGGTTTGGACGAGCTATCACATATGGATTAGCTGAAGTCCCATCCCCCGTTTCAAAATAGTTACGCAGTCCAACCTCGCCACCAATATTTCGATCAAGGTTGCTAACTAAAGCAATATAGCTAGCACAAGTAAATGCTACGCACAAAAAAGTAATAGCTCCTAAAATGGAGAATAAAATCACTTTTTCACGAATAGATATTCCCTTTTTAATATCCATATTATCTTGCCACCTGTGTCGCTTTAATAACTAAAGAATAATCCGCTACCATCGGAATAACATTAATTAGGTTATAAGCATAAGATGATAGTTCTGAAGAGGCATAATCTATATTTAAATAAAATGTAACATTTGTCGAAGTATTTTCGGATAAAAGGTTATATTTGGTTGTATCACTATAAGCAGTATTGAATCTGGAATTGGAGTAGCTCCATAAAAATGAACTTTTGTGGTACTGTCAGTTTCAGCATATGTTTTTGCTTTATAAAATACTTGGGCATTTGTATCAGTAATCGATGAATCAATTGTTTGACTAGCTAATGTCGTCGCACTCATTCCAACAAAATCTAAATAATTAGAAAACGCTAATGATCCTTCGGAAATAGCAACATTCTTCTTAATAGTATTTAACGAAAGTGTAAATGGACAATCACATGTCACAGTACAAGTTATTTCTAAAACAATATTAGTAAGCAATTTAGAAGGAGTCATAGTTGAATCAATTAATAAAAGAGCTGGATCATAACGATTCATCTTTATTTCGCTTGCCGAAGTAATGCTTTCTGTTTTGTCCACACTACCATTTTGAGGTTTCGTATAATCAATATAAGTGTGTCCAGCATCAATCCATGGATAATTAAACTTATAGCAATTAACACTTGCGGTCATTTTTAAAGAGTTGTTATCAATTTTAATATCTTCAATTGCATTGGATTTAACAAACCAAGCATATGTTAAGGTAGAAACCAAAACCGCACAAAAAACAAAATTAAGTAAAGCAATAACTAAAATCTTAATTCTTTTATAATATGATTTATTTTTGTAATTATTTTCACCCATAAAATAAAAGTCAGTTACTCCAAGGCAACTGGCTATCTTTTATCGAGACCCTTTAGTTTTGCGTCACTAAATTTCTTTAGTGTTGCGTTTACTTTGATATTATACATTAGTAATAATGTAAATGGTTAGTTTTTTCTTATCAAACCTATAATTTTTAATTATTTCTCTTTTAAACGTAAATCGCTGCCTTATTTTTGTTGTTTTTCCCAATATTATAGTTTGGTAATTCGCGATAATACGATAAAAAATTCGGAATTTTTCACTTTATTTCGATGCAATCGTACTTACTAGTAATAAGTATCTAATTTTAATGATTTTTTCGTAACATAAAAATCAAATGTACTAAAAATCGACTAAAATTAGGATTTTTAAAATTGTCGTCAATTTTTAATTAAGATTTCACTTTTTTTGCTTGAAGATATTTTTTACTTTATTAAACTTATAAACACCTAAAGGGAGAATTAGATATGTTGAATGTAAAAAAGAGAAATGGGGTTTTAGTGACCTTTGATATTAAGAAAATTGAGAATGTAATTAAGAAAGCTTTTGAAGCTACTGAAAAAGTATATAGTGACGATATTATCGTACTTTTAGCTTTACGCGTAAGTGCAAATATGCAAAATAAAATTCATGATGAGGTTGTTAATGTTGAGGACATCCAAGATTCAGTTGAAATTGTATTAATTCAAGCTGGATACGCTGATGTTGCTAAAGCTTACATTCTTTATCGTGAGCAACATAAAAAAATAAGAGAAGCAAAAACTTCATTAATTAATTATGCTGATCTTGTTAATAACTATCTTAAAGTTAACGACTGGAGAGTTAAAGAGAACTCCACCGTTACTTATAGTGTTGGCGGTTTAATTCTTTCAAATAGTGGCGCCATTACTGCTAATTATTGGTTAAGTGAAGTTTATGATAAAGAAATTTCAGATGCTCACCGCAATGCTGATATTCATATTCATGATTTGTCAATGTTAACCGGATATTGTGCTGGTTGGTCCTTAAAACAATTAATTAAAGAAGGCTTAGGTGGCGTTCCTGGAAAAATTACATCTAGTCCAGCTTCTCACCTTTCTACTTTATGTAACCAAATGACTAACTTTTTAGGTATTATGCAAAACGAATGGGCTGGTGCCCAAGCTTTTTCAAGCTTTGATACATATTTAGCACCATTTGTTAAAGTTGATAATTTATCATATAAAGAAGTTAAACAATGCATTCAATCGTTTATTTATGGTGTAAATACTCCATCAAGATGGGGAACACAAGCTCCATTTACAAACGTTACTCTTGATTGGGTCGTTCCTAATGATATGGCCAATTTAAATTGTATTGTTGGCGGTAAGGAACTTGATTTTAAGTATAAAGATTGCGTAAAAGAAATGGCGATGGTTAACAAAGCCTTTATTGAGATTATGATTGAAGGCGATGCTAATGGCCGTGGTTTCCAATATCCAATTCCTACCTATTCAATTACTAAAGATTTCGATTGGTCTGAAACCGAAAACAATAAATTACTCTTTACGATGACCGCAAAATACGGGACCCCATATTTTTCAAACTATGTTAATAGTGACATGGAGCCGAGTGATGTTCGTTCAATGTGTTGTCGTTTAAGACTCGATCTTCGTGAATTAAGAAAGAAATCAGGTGGTTTCTTTGGTTCAGGAGAATCAACAGGCAGTATTGGTGTTGTTACTATCAATATGCCACGTATTGCTTACTTAAGTGAAAATGAAAATGAATTTTTTGAAAGATTAACTCATATTATGGATCTTTCAGCTCGTTCACTCTCCATTAAGCGTAAAGTAATCACTCAATTCTTGGATGCTGGATTGTATCCATACACCAAGAGATACCTTGGAACATTTGCCAATCACTTCTCAACCATCGGACTTGTTGGTATGAATGAGGCTTGTTTAAATGCCAATTGGATTAAAAAAGATTTAACTAATCCAGAATCAATTGAATTTACTAAAAAAGTTCTTAACTTTATGCGTAATAAATTAAGTGACTACCAAGTAAAATATGGCGATTTATATAATCTTGAAGCTACTCCGGCTGAATCAACAGCTTATCGTTTAGCTAAACATGATAAAGAAAGATATCCTGATATTATTACTGCAAGTGAAAATGGTAAAACACCATACTACACCAACTCCTCACATTTACCAGTTGGTTATACTGAAGATATTTTTAAGGCCCTTGATATTCAAGATCAATTACAAACTTTATATACTTCAGGAACTGTTTTCCACTGTTTCTTAGGTCAAAAGATAGAATCTTGGGAAGCTTGTGCCAAACTTGTAAGAATGATTGCTGAAAACTATAAACTTCCTTATTACACTATGTCTCCTACTTATTCTATTTGCAAAGACCATGGTTATTTGGAAGGTGAACAAAAAGTTTGCCCAATTTGCGGAGCAAAGACTGAAGTTTATTCTCGTATTACTGGTTATTATCGTCCTGTTCAAAACTGGAACGATGGTAAAACAGAAGAATACAATGAAAGAAAAACTTATGATTATATCACTAGCGAATCCAATCATAGTGAAAAAGAAAAATGTTTAGTAAAACAAAATAACACTTCAAAAGTAGAAACTAAAGATGAAATCTCAGCAGAACCTCTCTTATTTACTTCTAAAACTTGTCCAAACTGTATGATGGCTAAAGTTTTACTTGAAAAGGCTCACATCAAATATGTGAACATTGATGCTGAAGATAATAAAGATAAAACTATGGCTTATGGTATTAAAAAAGCTCCAACTTTATTAGTTCCAAATGGCAATGGGTATACTCGTTATGAAAATGCCTCTTTAATTAAGGGCTATATTGAAGGAATAAAGTAAATATGACTTACGACGTTATTATTATTGGCGGCGGACCCGCCGGTATGACAGCGGCTCTAAATCTTAAACGTGAAGGTCAAAGTGTTCTTGTTCTTGAACATGAAAACTTTGGAGGACAAATAGCCAATTCTCCACGTGTTGAAAATCTTCCAGGTATCAAAGCGATTGCTGGAGCCGAATTTTCAAATAACTTATTTGAACAAATGGGTGCCCTTGGCGCTGAATTTGAACTCGAAAAAGCCGTAAAAATTGAAGTAAAAGATAGCACTTTCCATGTCACTACCGATTATAACGAATATGATGCAAAAAACGTTATTGATGCTACTGGATGTATGCATAAAACTCTCCATATGGAAAGTGAAGATAAGTTCGCTGGTAACGGCGTTTCTTATTGTGCTGTTTGTGATGGCGCTTTCTATAACGGGAAGGACGTTGTTGTTATAGGCGATGCGAATACCGCTTTACAATACGCAATTCTTTTATCACAATATTGTAATAAAGTGTTTATTGTTACTCTTTTTGATAAATTCTTTGCCGATGATATTCTTGTAGACCGTCTAAAAGACATTAAAAATATCTCATATTTCCATAACTATTCTACGAAAGAGTTTTATGGAAACGGTACTCTTGAAGGAGTTAAATTTACACAAACTCAAAGTAAAGAGGAGCTTGACATCCCATGTGCTGGTGCCTTTGTTGCCATCGGACAAAAACCTGATAACCATATCTTTAAAGATTTAGTTGATCTTGATAAAGATGGATATGTTATTACTGATGAGTATATGCACACTAAAACACCTAACCTTTATGCTATTGGAGATTGTCGTGTTAAGAAATATCGTCAAGTAATTACCGCTGAAAGTGATGCTGCCATCGCAGCAATTGAAATTTCAATGAAATAATCCTTGCCCGTCCTGGCAAGGATTTTTTAAATTATTTTAAATCAAGTATGATGTTTTCGTTTGGCATTTGAAATCTGAATATTATTTTATTATCTACAATCTTTTTATTATTTTTTTCAACATTATTTAAATATAAAGATAAGTTTTGTGTAGAAGAACTAAACGGAACAAATATTTCAATTGAATAGTTTTGGATATAATAATCGTACAAATCATTTTTATTCAAAATTGGTAAATTTTCACAAAACGACAATATATAACAAGATTTTTTAGTAATAGCATGAGATATTAAAACGTTTTCCTCATTAAAGATCAAAGTAAAAACATTTTCTACAAGAGACAATTTTGTCTCATTAGCACTAGAGTTATCAAATGAACCGCTGACGACATATTCATAAGTATTTAAAAATTTGGTTTTCTCATTATTATCATAAGTTATACTCGCAATATCTGGTTTTCCAAAATATTCTTCGGCTTGTTGAATACTTAAGGTATCAAAATTTATATAGGAACAATAGTATGAAAGCAATTCACCACGAAAGTACCAATTTGCCTCAGGCCAATATTTTTTACATTCATCAAGATTATAACTTTTAAGTTCTGGAGGAACTTCATGTTCGGAATCAACTAAAGAACAAGATGAAAGACACAATGGAATTAATAATAAAAGTAAATTTTTAAAAACAAATTTTTTCATCATATATATATAAGTATTTTTAATATATTTAAATGACAAATTATTTTGAATAACCTCTTAAAACAACTTGTTTTACATAAGGTTTTAAGATTTTTGCAAATGTCGTAGCTTCTTCGAAAGAAATTTCGTGAAGATCGTGCGAAATGCAGCCATCAACATTTTTGAAATGTTGCAAAAACAAAACTGGGGCACCATTAATAAGTTCACCTAGTTCTTTAATTGATTGTTCGTCATGGAATTCTTTAACTAATGTCGTTCTAAATTCAAAAGGAATATTTCCACTCATTAAAAAAGTTATCGATTCCTCTATATTTTTAAAATTAACATTAGAAATCCCTACTGTTTCTGCATATTTTATTTTTGAATTTTTAATATCCATTGCGACATAATCAACTAAAGAATTGTTAACTAAATATTTTAAAATTTTTGGGTTTGAACCATTAGTATCGAGTTTTATTTTATAACCTAATTCCTTTATTTTTTTGATTTTATCTACTATATCAGGCATTAATGTTGGCTCTCCACCAGAAATAACAACTCCGTCTAACATATTCTTTCGTTTGCTCAAATAGTTAATAATTTCTTCAAAAGGTATAGTTGAATCTTCATCAGGGTTAACAACTAAAAATCCATTATGACAAAAAGGACAACGAAAATTGCATCCACGTGTAAAAAGTGTACACACAATCTTTTTATCCCAATCTACAAAAGATAATTTTTCAATTCCAGAAAAATCCATATTTAATTAATATCCTCCACAACTGTTTTAGCACTTGCGAAGCACCACATTAAGTTATATCCTCCACATAAGCCATCAGTATCAAGGACTTCACCTATAAAATAAACATTCGATTCAAGTGTTGATTTTAAAGCTTCATTTACATCAGTAAAAGAAATGCCGCCAACTGAAACTTGCGAATCTTCAAATGAATATAAATCTTTAAATGTAAAAATGCAATTCTTCACTATTTTTGCTAATTTAAAGTAACTTTCTTTTGAATTTAATTGAGGTTTTGCAATATTATATATGTGTTCTGCGAGGATTTTCGGAAAATATGATTCTAAAGGATTTTTCAGATCGTCTTTGTATTTATAAAGGCTCGTTGTAAGATCAGATAAAGAGATTTCTGGTAATAAATCTAAATAGATTTTTACATTTTTTATATCATCAAATCGAGCAATAAAAGATGAAATATTCATAATAACAATACCAGATAATCCATCTTTTTTAAAAAGGACCTCGCCATCTTCATCATGAACCACTTTATCGTTTTGAGTTAGATAAACATGAGCATCAACTCTAACGCCTTCAATATCTTTCACATTTTCTATTATTTTTATTGGACATAATGCAGGTTTTATAGTTTTAATGTCATAACCATGCTTTTTATAAACATCTATTAAACTACCATCACTTCCAAATTTAGGTGATGATTTACCACCGGTTGCAAAAATTACTTTATCACCTTCAAAAACACCATTGTCCGTTGTTACTTCAACAATATTTTCAGATGCTTTGTAATCAATAACTTTGCAATTCTTTACTATTTTTATATTTTTATCACTGATATAGGTATCTAATATCCCAATTAATGTCTTTGCTGATCTTGAATAGGGATAAATATAACCATTCTCACTAATCGTCTCAATTCCTAAAGAACGAAAAAATTCTCTTTCAATATTAATATTATGTTTATTTAAAATTTTACCAACAAATAATGAATTTGAATATTTTTCATCAATATTACGAGTATTTCCTAGATTACAACGTCCGTTACCTGTAGCATATAATTTTTTGTTTATTTTATCATTTTTTTCAAGAATAGTAATATTGTATTCTGGATGTGTTTTTTTAATTAAACAAGCTGCAAAAATACCGCTTGCTCCACCACCGACAATAATAATATTCATAGTTAAAATTCTTCCAATAAAGGAGCTATTTGATCATGGGAATCAACCCAAATTATTTCGACATTAAAAAGATTATAATAACGATTAATAACCATCATATCATTTAATGTCTTAACTGATCGCTTCGCCATAATTGCGTAATGACGCTTATATTTTTGTTTAGTTATTTGTAAACAACGTTTTAAATTATAATCACGTAAAGATGAACCGATAAATAAACAAAGATTATCTTTATATTTTTCAAGTTGAACGGCCACTTGCCAGTTATTATTATCGCTATAAAGTCTGAAAAAATCATCCTCTGACAAAATAATTGTGTTTACATAATCGGCAATGTTTACTGCATTTTTAGGTAAAAATCCATGAACATGAAAAATAGGCAAACTGCCATCAAGAAAATCTTCTTTTTGATATAAATATTTAAAATTAACTTTACGATTATTTACAAGTATTTGCTCTAAATAATCATCAAAATTAAAAGTAATAATTGAATCTAATTCTTTATGACGAGCAATTAAAGATGCAACTTGAAATAAAGTTGTTTTATCATCAGCAATGCTCTTCTTATTGTCTCCATAAAGTGATTTGTATAAAGCTTCACCATATTTTTCGATACCAACATTTTCTTTAACGAAATGAATGGTTGAAAGAGTTGATTTACCTATTAAATCAAGAACGGCTTCACGGTTATCAAGATAATCAGCAGGTAAATAATCAATTAAAGAATTAGTTAATTCGTTTAAATCTAATCCACCATATTCTTTACTTACACCGGCCCCTAAAACAAGACTAACTCTTTTATGCTCAGCTTCTTCTTTGAACATCTCAATATTTAGTTGAGCTTTTGCAGAGATTTTATCATTTGTTAAATATTTCTTCAAACCATGTAAAGTATTGGTGAATGTATAGAAATCTAAAGGATATTCTTTCATCAATGCGTGTAATTCTTTTTTGTCCCATATTTCGAAGTTACAATTTGGGCAAGTCCCATTCTTAAAAGAGGATTTGCTTAATTCTGAATTTGTAATAATTAAAATCTTTAATTTTAATAAATTTTTATGGGCTTTTAAAATATTGCTTATCAAAGTATTTACAATGGAAACTGAAACTGTTTGGTTGGGATTTTCAACATAAATAAATTCCACAACAGTTGAAATATCATCGTTAATACCAAACTTAGCAAAACAATCAAAACCAAAATAATTAGGCTCAATACTTTTATGAGCCTTAAATGTCATTTGCTTTAAAATCGAATACATCGACTCTTTAAATAGATCACTTTTTAATGAAGACTGATTTAATATATCCATATCATTTATTATATAATAATCTTGTCTTTAAGTCGAAAAATAAAACGCCACATTCGATGTGGCGGTTTTTTATTCTTCAATATTTGATTCTTCAATAAAGTAGGATGAACGTTTTTCAATTAAGGCTTTATTGGTATAAATTAGTCTAATTACAATATCAACAAGGATACACACAACAATCGCAATAACATCTAATCGTATATTTAGTGATCCATATCCTGTCGTAACAAAATATTCGTAAATATCATAGATTAATAATCCAAAGAAAGCTAAGCCAAAAATTTTTGGAAATAAATTGAGCCAAGTTGAGAAAGAATTAATTCCAACAAAAGCGTATTTAAAAAGAGAACGAAAATTCCATTTTGATTTTCCCTCAATACGCTTAACATAGTTAAATTCAATACAATATGTTTTGAAACCAACGCATTCAGAAATCCCTTTAGTAAAACGATCGTATTCGCTAAAACTTAAGAAAGCATCAATTACCTTTTTATCTAGTAAAGAATAATCACGTGAACCATGACGAATTGATTTAAATCCAGTTAATAATGAAAAAATATTGTAAAAAGTTTTGGTACAAAACTTCATAAAATATGAATCGCTATGCTGTGAAATATGTTTTGTTGTAATGTGATTATAACCTTCAGCATATTTTGTAAGCATTTGAGGTATTAACTCAATTGGGTCTTGTAAATCAACATCCATGATTATGGCTGCATCGCCTTTTAGTTGTTTAACAGCCCTTAACCCCGCAAGTAAAGCTGCTTCTTTGCCAAAATTTTTGGAAAACGAAATATATTTGATATCATTTCTATCAAATCCTTTAATCAAATTTTTAGTATTGTCTTTAGATCCATCATCAACGAAAACAATACTTAAGTTATACATCTTTTCATCAATATCATTTTTCATCATATCAAACGCACTAACAAAAGAATGTATACATTTTTCTTCATTGTATACAGGAACGACAATATATATTTGCTTTAAATTACTATTCATAATATCTCCGCGCCTAACTATTATAACAAAATAAAGTAAGGGTTAAGACAAAATTTTAATCATTAGTTTAAATATGGTTTTTATTTTGTTGTCCATGTAATAGTTTGGCTATCTAAAGTTCCACTAAAAACAGCGCAGTTTTTGGTTAAATCAGTTGGAATTATTAGATCGGCAGTTTGATTCCAAACAGTGCCATCTGTATTAGAAGGGCATCGATTAAATATACATTTATTGTAAAGAGTTTTGTCATATTCAAAAGAATAAGTGTTTGCCTTGGTTGTAGTATTATATTCTACATGTGTCATAGCAGTTCCAGGCCAGGCTTTCAAATTTCCGTTGTCACCCCATAAATAAATCCAGGTGTAAGCCGCTGCTGTATTCCACGCTTCGTTATCAACAAAATAAATCGTTCTTAAATTTTCATTCGTTGAAGAACTACTTGGATTTTCACTGCTTGAAGTTTCATTTGATGAAATTTCGCTAGTGCTTTTAGAAATAGGAGTTTGACTGGTTGGAATTTGTTCTTCGCTCGTTGTTGGGGCGGAAGATGTTGCTGGAGCGCTTTCATCATATTCAAAATAAGCTTGATAGTATTTTTGACCAGTGACACTTATTTTTGTAAAAGATAATTCACCTTTATTTGGATAGCACCACGACACAAACTTAACATTAGCTACTGAACTTGAAATTTGTTCACTAGTTGGTAAGGCTTGTTCAACTGTTATTCCACTAAGAATCACATAATTTTCTAAATTATACTCACTTGAACTATTGCCTTTATTACCATTGTATAAACCATATTTCGTTAAATTAAGTAAAATTTCATCTGAATTTAGTTGAGAGGCTAATTTAGCATTTAAAGCTTCAGCATCATTTGATGAAATTGTCTCATTTAATGAGGAATTGTCGAGATTTTGAGCACAACCAGCTAATAAACATAAACAACTTAGAGCTAATAAACTACTTTTTATTTTATTCATATTTACACCTCTATTTCTCACGAACAACAACAACACCAAAAGCATTTAATGTGGTATCACTTGCATTGTATTTATAGACGACTTCTTCATTTGCTGAAACAGAATAAGAAATACTATTTGAAGTTCCATTGTTTCCACCAGTATGAATGAAAATACGATAATTCTTTGTACTTGTTCCATTTCCGGCTAAAGTGAAGTAGAAAACATCGCCATTATCATTGTATGGATAACCAGTAAAAATAGCATTGCGTGGATAAGTTGGATCTTGTTTTACTGCAGTAATTCCTTTATAAAAACTAAGCATCGACGCACTATCATTTGCTTGAGCAACATTATCAGCTAAAGTTTTGTTATAAGAATCGTATTCATTTGTATATTGGGAACCAAAACTCACAAGTGGACGTAAAGAAGAATCAGCCCATTTAAAGCTTTGACGATAATAACGATCGAGGTTATTATTTTGTGATAAAGGATTTTCCGTCGTATTTGATGACATACCAAGTTCGTCGCCATAATAAATAAAAGATAAACCAGGTTGTAATAAGGTAATAGCAGCATGAATCTTCGCTTTATTTATTTGCAAAGCAGTGCCAGTTATCTTAACATCCTTTTCAATACCTAATTCGGTTTCTTTATAAGAGTTAATATGGTTAATAGCACGAAAAATATCATGATTAGAAGTAAATGGAGAATTAATAAAATCACTACGATAAGTCTTAAAATAGTTTGCTTTCGCATTTGTTGCGGTAGCTAAATCACCCGCGCTATGACCAAATCCTCCGTATAAATATTCCAGATTATGATAGTAGTTATTAAAATCAAATTGCGAGTCCATCGCACTATAAACAGGAGCAATACGTTCATCCCAACCATCAAAGTTTTCACCAACAATGTAACAGTTAGGATATAAAACTTTTAATGAGCGCGAAAAATATTTCCAGAATGAAATATTTTTCGTGGTGTTAGTTGAGTAATCATAACTAACAGTAACATTTTGTCCTCTTTCTTCATCATAATAAGAGCGTTCGCCAGCATCCGTAATAATTGAATCACCACTAGCTTGGGTTGATTCATCGGCCATATAAATGTGTTTAATAGCATCAAGTCGATAGCCATCAACACCTAAACCTAAATAATACTTCGCAACATCAAGAACATAATCTCTCGTTCCTTGATAATCATAATTAAATTCTGGCATATCATCGGAGAATTTTGCGTAGTAATAATAGTTAGATTCACCATCTCTAATCCAGTTACTATCGTTCTCAACTTTTGTTGTTCCACTAGTAATATCACCTTTGTATTTAAAATGGAAGAAATTACGATATTCAATTTTGCTGCCATTACGATCAACACCAGTTTCACCTTGACGAGCTTTCTTAAAAAGAAGTGATTGAGTTGAAGCATGATTTAAAACTAAGTCCATAAGAATAAACATACCATTTTGATGAACTTTATATATTAATTCATTAAGATCATCTTTCGTCCCAAATTTAGGATCAACATTAAAATAATCAATCGTATCATAACCATGATATGAATTACATTCTAAGAATGGTGAAAGCCATAAAACTTTTACGGATAAACTCTTTAAATAATCTAAAGAATCAATAATACCTTTTAAATCACCGTAGCCATCGCCATTTGAATCTCTGAAGGTTGGTACAAAAATTTCATATCCAATACCAGCTTCATTATAAAACTCCTTAGATGTCGTAACTTCTTTATTATAAGGAAGAGAAGATTCAATATTGTTTACACTGCGATACTGTCCGGTCGTATCATTATTAATTGGATTTACATAAATGGATTCATCATAAAAATGACGATAATATTCTGTTGATTTAGCTACAAGGAAAACATGAATAGAACCGTTATTACGTTTATGTGAACTTATTTCAGTAATGTAGTTATCTGTACCATCTTTAACCCAACCAACATTCCCAGTTTTCATTGAAGCAATTTCAACAACTAGGTAACCAATTTTATCGACATCTTTTAGTGAAAACGCACTCCCTGTTTGACCACTAACGTATGTTTTTGATAAATCAATATCGGCACAAACGCCAGCTTGATCAACGCTAGTTCCACGTCCGCCAATGTTTTTAATCCAAGAATCAGTGGCTGGGTGAATGTTTTCAGGAGCGTTTGCGCCGGCAAAAAGTGCTCCCGCTTTTCCTGCTTCCCAAAGCCATAATCCATATTTTTCATAATCTTGGAAACTTGTCGCATCACTTCTTAAATAATGAATATATAAATGACCAGATTGTGACCATTCATCGCAAAAACCATCATAGTTAGCAATTACTTCACTCGAAGTCGCTGGAGAACTAGAAGAAGTTTCTTCACTTGTTGCACTAGTAGTTTCGCCACTACTTGTAGAAGTTTTATCCCCACTCGTTGTAGAACCACCATTAGATGTTGTTTCATTACTGGTCGTGTTCGTTTGTGAATTTTGACTAGTCGTTTCGTTTGAAGATGTTGATTCACCACATGAAATCATCATTAAAGTAGAAAGCAATAATAAACCCACAGCTTTAATTTTTCTCATAAATTATTTGACTCCTAATATGGCCAAACATAGATTTATCGATATGATTAAATATATATGGCCTCTTTATATTTTTTTTATATTTATAATTTCACTTTATCAATAAAGTTCATTTTAAAGAACATAATGCAATTTAATAAATTGTATTTATTATGGTCTAAAATTTGAATACCTCAACCAAACCTCAACATTTATTAAAAAGAGCTCAAGTTTTAACTTGAGCCCTTTCGTAATTTACTAATTTCTAATTAAATTATTTTTCAGTAATAATTAGCTTAGAATCTTTACTAATGTCGCAAACATAAGTTGTATCTGTTTTTATTTCACCAGATAAAATTTTGTTAGCTAATTCAGTTTCAATTGTGTTTTGAATAAATCTCTTTAGTGGACGTGCACCATATTTTTCATCAAACGCACTATTAAGAATCCATTTCTTTAGATTGTCACTAAATTCAACGTTATAGAACTCATCAAGTAATCTCTTTTTAAGTTCACTAAGTAATTTTTCAACAATTTTAAATTGAGTGTTCTTATCAAGTGGTTTAAAGTAGACAATTTCATCTATTCTATTTAGAAATTCTGGTTTAAATGTTTGATGTAAAAGTTCATTAACTTGGTCTTTTTCACCATTTAATAAATATTCACTACCTAAATTACTAGTCATAATAATGATGGTGTTCTTAAAGTCGACAGTGCGGCCTTGAGAATCAGTTAATCGACCATCATCAAGAATCTGTAACAAAAGATTGAATACTTCAGGATGAGCTTTTTCAATTTCATCAAACAAAATAATAGAATATGGATTTCGTCTGACTGGTTCCGTTAATTGTCCACCTTCATCATAGCCAACATAGCCTGGTGGGGCGCCAATTAAACGTGAGACACTAAATTTTTCCATATATTCTGACATATCAATACGAATAATATGAGATTCACTATCAAATAGTGCTTCAGCTAAAGTTTTAGCAACTTCAGTTTTGCCAACACCGGTTGGACCTAAAAACAAGAACGAACCAATTGGTCTATTTTGATCTTTAATACCAGCACGTTGACGTAAAATAGCGTTAGAAACAAGTGTTAATGCTTCGTCTTGACCAATGACTCTTTTTTCAAGAATTTCTTTAAGATTTAATACTTTTTCACGATCGCCTTTTTGAATTCTTGCGACTGGAATATTAGTCATTTTAGAAACGATTTTCGCAATTGATTGTTCATCAACAACCTCATTAATCAACGAATCACCATTATTTTCTTTTTCTATAGCATCAAGACGTTTTTGCATATCAGGAATTTGCTTATATTGCAGTTCACTCGCTTTAACATAATCACCATTTGAAATAGCAACATCTAAATCAAATTTTGCTTTCTCAATTTTATTTTTTAGATCCTTTGCTAAATCAATATTCTTCTTTTCAACCATCCATTGATCTTTAAGTTTTAAATCTTTATCTTGTAAAGATATTAATTCACCTTTAAGTTCTTCAAGACGTTTTTTAGAAGAATCATCGCTTTCTTTATTTAAAGCCGCTCTTTCTATTTCAAGTTGACGAATTTTACGTTCAATTTCATCAAGTTCAGCTGGCATTGAAGCTATTTCAACTTTAATACTTGCACAAGCCTCATCAATTAAATCGATAGCCTTATCTGGCAAAAATCTATTTGTAATATAACGATTAGAGAGGGTAACAGCCGCAACAAGAGCTCCATCCGTGATTTTTACACCATGATAAGATTCAAATCTTTGTTTTAAACCTCTTAAAATAGTAATCGCATCTTCAACACTTGGTTCCTTAATAAGAACTGGTTGAAAACGACGTTCGAGAGCACGATCCTTTTCAATATATTCACGATATTCATTTAAGGTCGTCGCACCAATACAATCAATTTCACCACGAGCTAACATAGGTTTAAGCATATTGGAAGCATCAAGAGCTCCATCACTACGCCCAGCACCAACAATTAAGTGGATTTCATCGATAAAAAGAATGATTTTTCCATCACTATCTTTAATCTTATTTAACACGGCTTTTAATCTTTCTTCAAATTCTCCACGATATTTAGCACCCGCAACAAGTGCACCCATATCAAGTTCATAAACAACTTTATCTTTCAAAGTATCTGGAACATCGTTCTTTACAATTCTTTCAGCTAAACCTTCAAGAATCGCAGTTTTGCCGACACCAGGTTCACCTATTAAAATTACATTATTCTTAGTTTTTCGAGCAAGGATTTGAATGATTTGACGAATTTCTTCATCTCGACCAATAACAGGATCAATTTTTCCTTTTTTAACTTCTTCATTAATATTACGCCCAAACTTCATTAATACATCTTTATCTTGAGAGTAATCTTCCATTCCTTCATTTTCATTCATAAGTTTTACCTCCTTACTAAATAATATGGTAATACTAAAAATAGCACTCGTCAAGTTAGAGTGCTAAATTATTTTAAAATATCTTTATTTCCTTATTACTTTTCGCTATCAAAAATGATTCCAATAACTTTTGGACCTGCATTTATTGCAACAGCAGCTCCTATTTGATAACAATTTAATGGTTGATAGCCGAAACGAATCGTCGCACAATGAATCATCTCTTCTTTTAGTTCAGTATCACTGCCATAAACAACACTATATTTTGCGCCATTGACCATTTCTTCCTCGACCAAATCAAGAATGGCTGAGATAATTTTTTTATCACCATGGACTTTTTTGGCAGTCGAAATTTCGTTATTGTATATTCTCATAATAGGCTTAATTGCTAAGGTTTCACCAACAAAAGCCGCCGCAGAAGGTATTCTTCCAGATTTTGCAGCATATTTTAAAGTATACATACCAAAATAAATTTTCCTTTTTGGTAATTTTTTTGCTACATAATCACAAATCACATCAAAATCTTCACCATTTTTTGCCATTTCAGCCGCATCAACAACTACTTGGCCATATGCACCAGTATAAGAACAACCATCAAAAACTCTAATATCAATTTTACCCGCTAGCTCTTTATGATCATCAAAAAGCATTGATCGAGCTAAAATAGCATTATTAAAAGTCCCGCTGCCTTTAGAATTAATTAAAATTATTAATATTTTTGAATATCCTTTAACTGTTGCATTAAAATAAATGTTTTCGAAATCTAGAGGCGATATTTGTGATGTTAAAGGCAAATTTTTAGATTCCTCAAGTATGGAATAAAACTCTTCTTTTGTATATGTGTTACGAGCATCAAAACAATTTCCATCAATCGTTACTTTAAAATCTATTACTTTAATATTAAATTCTTTTTCGGTTTCTTTTGATATGTCACTTGCCGAATCTGTCATCACCAATATATTTTCCATAATATTAATTTACCACAATTTTGAACATTTTATGTGACTTTTTATAATTTTTCAAATAAAGACCAAAATTCGTTGCTATCACATTTTCCAAAATATTATTGAATTGCTGAGATTTTTATGAAATTTTTCCCATTAATCGATATTTTTAAAACTTTTAATATATTGAGGTAATATCATTATTGTTATATAATTTTTACATGATTAATATCGTTTTTACTGGAAACGGCAAAATGTTTGATGGCGTTTTTCTTTGCTTGATTTCCATACTTCGACGCACACAAGAATCTATTAACGTTAGAATTCTAACGGCCGATTTTACAATCATTAAGGATAAATTTTATCCATTTAGCAAGTCACAAGGACAGTATCTTGATAAATTTGTTAAAACATATAATCCTGAAAATAGTGTTGAAATAATTAATGTTCAAGAATATTACAATGAATATTTATTCCATAATCCAAATGAATATTCTCATTATTCACCATATTGCCTTTTAAGGTTACTTTTAGATGTCGTTCCAGACATTCCTGATAAAGTAATATATATTGATTCTGATATTATGGCATGTGGCGATATTAAAGAATTATACGATATCGATATGACAAATATCGAATATGGTGCGACTTTAGATTATTTAGGACGAACCTGGATCAATAAATCATATATTAATACTGGCGTTTTATTATTAAATATTAAATACATTAAAGAAACAGGATTATTTAGAAAGGCCTGTGAAATTGTGAAAGTTAAAAAAATGGAATTTCCTGATCAAACTCCATTAAATACATTATATAAAAATCGTATTTATTTACCTGGCGAATTTAGATTTAATGAACAACGACTTCCAAAAGAGAACACCGTTCTTAAACATTTTTGTCGCGGCATTAAATGGGTTCCTTTTTTCCATGTTTATAATATTAAACAATGGGAAATAAACAAAGTTCAAAAAATTCTTAAGATACATACATTTGATGAAGACTTTAAAATCTTTTTAGAAAAGAAAGAGACATTAGATAATGAAATAGCTGAACGCCATGAAATTGAAAATCAAAAATATATTATTCAAATTACTAACTTAAGAAAAACATATGGAAATTTAAGAGCTGTTGATGGTATTTCTTTTAATGTAAAAAGAGGAGCTTTATTTGCCTTTTTAGGTGTAAATGGCGCCGGAAAATCTACCACCATCAATATCGTAGCCTCAATTTTAAACAAAGATTCTGGTCGTATTGTAATTGATGGATATGACCTAGAAAAGCATTCTAATAAAATCAAAGGTGAAATTGGTATTGTTTTCCAAAATTCTGTTTTGGATAGTGTTTTAACTGTTGATGAAAACTTGCGTTCTCGTGCGGCTTTCTATAATTTAACTAAAGAGGAAACCGAAAAAAATCTTAATGAAATTGTCGAATTGCTTGATTTAAAGCCATTACTTGATCGACCAGTTAAACTTTTATCTGGTGGCCAAAAAAGACGTGTTGATATCGCTCGCAGTATGGTCCATATGCCAAAAATTTTAATTCTTGATGAACCATCAACAGGGCTTGATCCAAAAACACGTACGGATGTTTGGCATCTTATTGATAAAATTAGAAAAGAGACTAATATGACAGTGTTCCTTACAACCCATTATCTTGAGGAAGCTGATCAAGCCACTGATGTTGTCATTATCGACCATGGAGAAATTATTGCGCAAGGAACTCCAACCGAGTTAAAAAATCAATATGCGAAAGACTACGTTATTGTTTATTGCAACCGTTCCCCGGAATTTGACACAAAATTTTCAACTCACAAATTTAAATATTCTGAAGATTCACATTCATATTTTGTCTATGTAAAAGATTCAGAAGATGCTGCAGAATTCTTATATGATAACAAAGGTGTTATTAAAGATTTTGAAGTTAAAAAAGGCAAAATGGACGACGTCTTTTTGAATGTCACCGGCATGGTAAATGCTAGAGATGAGGAGGAATAAATATGCAAAACATCGCAAAAGACTTTTCAGATAAATTGCATGGCCAATTCCACATCTTTTGGACATTAACACGTCGTCATTTAAAATGTTTCTTTAAAAATAAAATGACTTTCTTCTTTGCACTATTAGTTCCAGGCATCTCTTTAATTGTTTATGCTCTATTCCTACGTGACCTTGAAGTTTCTGCGGTTGCTCCTATGATCTCCAAATACTTTACAAGTGAAGCTGATCAATTAATTATTTCAAAACAAGTTGGTGGTATCGTTGATGCATGGATGCTCTCAGGTATTATTGCAATATCATGTATTTCTGTTTCGTTTAATACTTGTTATATTATGATTTCTGATAAAGAAACCGGCGTTAATAAAGACTTCCACTCTTCTCCAATTTCCAAAACGGCAATTACTTTAAGCTATTTTGCTTTTAACTTTATTGTCACCTTCCTTATTAATATGATTTTGCTAGCTATTTGTTTGATTTATTTACAGTTTGCTAGTGCTTTTTACTTCTCAATTCTTGACTACGTTAGCATTGTTGGAACGATTATTATTTCAATTATATCGGCAACTTGTTTCACTATTCTTATTAGCTCTTTAATAAATAATGGAGCTACATTTAACTCTATTATTGCAACAAGTAGTGCGGCTATTGGATTCTTAATTGGAGCTTATATGCCAATTCAAATGTTGCCTAAATATGTTCAATACATTTGCTGTTTCTTCCCAGGAACTTATAGTGCTGGTATTTTAAGAAATCTTTTCTTAAGAGGCCAAATTGAAAACTTAAGCAATATTATTCCAACTCTTCAATCTGCAACCGCGGAAGCCAAAGATTTAATTCCTTCGCTCTCTGCTCAATTCATGAATGTTGATTTCTTTGGAACTACTCTTAATTCTAGTTATCAAATTCTTGGTCTATTTTTAACAAGTCTTGTTCTTGTGATCTTAAACATCATTTTTACAGGCTATCTCCAAATAAGATCTCTTTCTGAATCTCGTAAAAAGCCAAAGAAAAAACCACAAAACTAAAAAAATATTCAACTAAATTAATCGATGGTGTCGAAAGATATCATCTTTTTAGCACTCTAATCTTTAATTTGCTAAAAATACGATTATAATATTATTTAGTTATGGAGGAAATTTAAAAATATGAAAGAGACAAAACAGTTCCAAACTGAATCAAAACAATTATTAAATTTGATGGTTAATTCCATCTACACAAATAAGGAGATTTTCTTACGAGAACTTATTTCAAATGCAAGCGATGCTATTGATAAATATAGATTTATCGCTTTATCAAGTGAAGGTAAGTATCCGCAAAACGATTATCAAATCTTCCTTAAAATAAATAAAGAGGAACGTTCTATTGAAGTTAGTGATAATGGCATTGGCATGTCCCATGATGAATTAATTAATAACTTAGGAACGATTGCTAAATCCGGAAGTAAAGATTTTTTAGAGAAATACCAAAAAGCTAAAGAAAGCAAAGATTTAGATATTATAGGTCAATTTGGTGTTGGCTTTTATAGTGCCTTTATGGTTGCAAAATCTGTCGAAGTCACCACTAAA
The DNA here is from genome assembly GCA_036735985.1 of Candidatus Alectryobacillus sp. Classification (GTDB taxonomy): domain Bacteria; phylum Bacillota_I; class Bacilli_A; order RFN20; family CAG-826; genus Alectryobacillus. Next base: position 90,012 of record DAINNH010000002.1, read on the forward strand.
ACAATTGATAGCAATGCTTATAAGTTTGTTAGCGATGGTCTAGAAACTTACACTATTGAAGAAGCTACTCGCGATAATGTTGGTACCACTATTAAGGTTTTCCTTAAAGACAACACTGATAGTGAAAATTATGATGAATATTTAGAGTCAAATGTTATTGAAACCTTAGTTAAAAAATATAGCGATTATATTCGTTATCCAATAAAAATGGATGTAACAGTATCTAAGCCAAAACTAGATAAAGATGGTAAAGAGATTGAAGGCCAAACTGAAGAGGTAACTGAAACAAAGACTTTGAATTCGATGATTCCATTATGGAAGAAGAACAAAAAGGATGTAACAGATAAGGAACTTGCTGATTTTTATCAAGATAAATTCCATGATTATGAAGATCCTTTCTTATCTTTATTTTTACAAGCCGATGGTATTGTAAGTTATAATGCCCTAATTTTTATTCCATCTCATGCTCCATATAATCTTTATAGTACTGATTATGAAAAGGGCTTAGATTTATATTCAAAAGGCATATTTGTTAAAGAAAAATGTAAAGAGTTGGTTCCAGATTATCTTAAGTTTATTAAAGGACTTGTTGATAGCGAAGACTTCTCCTTAAATATTTCACGTGAAATGTTACAATCTTCACCAGTCTTAAGAAGAATCGAAGATAATATTGAAAAGAAAGTCGTCGAAAAACTAAAAGAAATTAAGACAAACGAATTTGATCGTTACTTAACTTTCTTTAAGAGTTATGGTGACCACATTAAATATGGCATTTATAAGAGTTATGGCCAAAATAAGGACTTATTAGCCGATTTATTAGTCTTTAATTCTTTAAATAATGAAAAGAAAATTGATCTTAAATCTTATAAAGAAAAGATGATTACAGATCAAAAATATATTTATTATGCCTCTGGTAAATCCATTGATGCTATTAAGCTTTTACCTCAAATTGAAAAATTCAAATCTAAGGGAATTGATGTCTTATTGCTTGATGGCGAAATTGATGAATTTACTTTAATGATGATGCATGAATATGATAAGACTGAATTCAAGAACATTTCGGACGAAACATCCGAAGAACTAAGTGAAGACGAAAAAAGTCAAATTACTTCACTTGTAGCAAATAATAAGAGAATTATTGATGATATTAAAGAATCCTTAAAAGGCAAGGTAGATGATGTAACCTTTACGAATAAATTAGTAGATTCACCGGTTTGCATCACTACTAAAGATGGATTATCCCTTAATATGGAACACGTTCTTAATGAACAACCTAGTGCTAAAGCAAATCCAGACGAACAGGCAAAAGCTATTAAAGTTTTGGAAATCAATGCAAATCACGATTTATTTAAAGCTATTCAAGCATTAGGAGATAATGACGATCTAATTAAAAAGTATGGTTCATTACTTTATGATGAGGCAATGATGCTTGAAGGTTTTGAAATTACCGACAAGACACAATTTGTTAAAAATCTTAATGAATTAATGCTTCACGAAAGAAACAAATAGATATAAATAAGTCTGCAAGATCTTAATATTTTGGAAAATTTTACTAAATATTAAAATCAAAATAAAAGAGAACACAATGTAAATGTGTTCTCTTTTTAAATTTATTATTTAGCAGCTTCAAGCGCCGCTTCTTTCTTAATATCTTCGATAACTGGTAGTTTCTTAAGAACCGTCCATTTTTTCGAATAAAGATAAATAATTGATAGTATTGTCGTAACTGCTGTTGACACAGGCATTGGTAAAGTAAGTAAATAAGGATTGGAAATATTGCTTACATCCATCCATATCATCATTGGTAAACGAACCCCCAGCATTGTAAACAAATTAAATATCATGATAATAACGCTTCGCCCTGAACCCATAAACAGATAAGATAAAGGCAAAATAAAGATACATAATAAGCAATCAAATCCAATAATATATAAACGTCCTAACGCAAAATCAATAGCTTCTTGGGAAGCACCATATGCTTTAAATATATAAGGAAATAATGGATAACATATAGCACTCATAATTAAAATAAGAATAGCCGTATAAAGATAACTTATACGTAGATATTTCCAAGTCTTTTTAACATCTAAAGCCCCTAAACAAGTAGCTACAGCAGTTAATAATGCCATGCTAACACCATATTCGGCAAAATATAGTAAATTAGAAAACTTATCAGCAAGAACAAAACCAGTTGGAATATAACTTGTTGCAGCAATATTACCGAGTTTGTTTGAAATTGAACTAGTGTAAATACCAACAATTTGCGGAAAAAAATTATAGCCTGCTATTGGTAAACCATATTTAATTATTCGCCAAAAAGTAGTTGTATCTATTGACGATTTGAAGAAACCAGAAAAGTCGATAGTATCTTTGCTTCGCCATACAAAGTAAATACCAACAACACAACTTATAAATAAAGAAAGAGCACTAGATAAACCAATGCCAATAGTACTTAAGTTAGTGCAATAAACAAATATAACATCAAAAATAATTCTTAAAATCGCAGCAGATCCTGAAATAAACAAAGGAACACGAGAGTTCCCAAAGCCACGTAAAATACAAACTAATAATAGATTTAAAGAATATAAAGGCAAAGTGCCAACAATTACAAATAAATAATTTTTACCCGCAATATAAGCGTCGCCACTTAAATTCAATAACTTTAGAAATGGATCGTATAAAGCAAAAATGACTATCATTACTAAAACAGTAACAATAGAAAAAAGCACTATAAGATTTTTTAATGTTTTCTTGATACCATTTTTAGATTTAGCGCCAACATATTGTCCAAGAAGAAAAGTTCCACCACTTCCAAGACCAACAAATAAGAAATTAACTAAAATAATTATATTGGAAACACTTCCAATACCAACAGTTGCGCTCTGGTCGCCTAAAACACCAACCAAATAACTATCAAAAATTAAATATAATCCGTCTAGAATCTGAGCAATAATAATCGGAATAGCAAACTTTAACAGACTTTTGTAGGGATTTCCATTAAGAAAATCAATGCTTTTTGTTTCCACAAGAATATAATACTACGATTCCTAAATAAAAAGAATCTAAAATAGATTCTTTTAATTATTTTGTTTTATTTTACTTCAATCAGAGTATATTCACGACTACCGAAGCCTAATTTTGCAGCTGATTCAACAGTGTGAATTCCGTTACGTGATTCAATTCTTTCAATTAAATGATCACGGCCTGGATCTTTACTATTATAGACTAAATCAAGACAGGCTTGATCAATAGCAATTGAATCAAGAGAAGCTAGCACACCAATATCTTTCATACATGGATCTTCAGCTATAGCACAGCAATCGCAATCAACAGACATATTCTTCATAACATTGATAAATGCGATGTTTCCTTTGAAATATTTTGTAACAGCACAAGCAGCATCAGCCATCGCTTCAAGAAATTGAGTATGAATTTTTTCGGACCAAATATCGCCTTCAGCATCACCCGCGCCATGAATGTAAGCTTTGCCATAACTTGAAGCAACGCCAATTGATAATTGCTTTAAAGCACCACCAAATCCACCCATAGGATGACCTTTAAAATGAGCTAACACGAGCATTGAATCATAATTTGCTAAATGTTTGCCAACAAAATCTTTTTTAATAATTTTTCCATTAGGAATATCAAGAATAATATCTGGTTGTTCACTATCCATAATATCTACTTTAAAATATTTATTCCAACCATGATCTTCCATGGTTTTTAAATGTTTTTCAGTTGTGTTACGACTACCTTCGTAAGCAGTATTACATTCACAAATTGTTCCATGGACATATTCCACCATTGGCTTCCAAAAATCAGGATGCAAAAAGTTTTGATTTCCTTCCTCGCCACTATGAATTTTAACTGCCACATTTCCTTTAAGAGCAATGCCTAATTTCTTATAAAGAGCTACTACAGATTCAGGAGTTATATTTCTAGAAAAATAAACAACTGGTTTTTCCATATTTGTTACCTCTTAATTAATTATTCTCGTTATGATTAAAACTATCAACTTTTTTTGCTATGTTTTTAAGATTTTTAATTTCAAACGTATTAATTTTATCCAAAATTTTTTGCAAAGTATCGTTTGTGATTTTTTCACAATTCTCAATACTTTTTTGATTGGCTTTAGTAATAACATCACAATTTTCCCTTATCTCAGTTACTTGTTTACTTAAAGCATTAATCGGATTAATGAAATATGTTCTCTTTAAGTCATCAAACTCATTAAGGAGTTGTTGTTTATCAATAAATTCGGTATCTTCTTTCTGTTTTTCAATTACTAAATCTTTATATTTCTTGGTTAAGTTATAAATAATTGATAAGAAAATAAGCATATATTGTGGACGGACTATATACATTTTTTCATAACCATCAACTACCCTAATCGGTACATCATCAACATCCTTTTCCTCTAATGTTGAAACAAGAAGAGCATATTCACAATTTTTCTTAATTCTATCTTTATTAAGCTTTTCATAAAAATCTTCATTCTTTTTGCGCGTTTTAGAACTTTCATCATCAGTTTTCATTTCAAGCGCAACAGAACTTAATTGATTTTTATCTTCATAAGGTTCTTCAGAATATATTCTAAAAACAAAGTCCCCCTTTGTTTTCTTATTATCATCACCTTCAACTGCATCATTATCTTTGATAAAAGTACAATCCACAAAGGCGCCATATGTGCGTGCCTCTTTCCACCTATCTTCACACCATTGTTCAAGACTTTCACCTAAATTCTTTGATTTTAAAGCAGCTTTTTGCATTTTAAAATTATTAATTTCAAAATCTTTTTCGCTTAATTGAGTTTTTAATTCCTCAATTTTTTCATTCATTATATTAGTAGCTGTAGTATTAGCTAGTTCTAATTTTACTTTATAATCGTCCTCTAAGGATGTAAGTTGACTCTTTAGTTTTTCTATTTCTATCGTTTTATCTTGCGTAGCTAAAATAACAGCAGATTCCTTCTCTTTGGCACTTATGTCTTTTAAAGCTTGAATCTGTTGAGTTAATTCTTGAATCTTTAAAGCACTTTCGTTTCTTGTTTTTATCTCAGTTGTTTCAAGATCTTTGAGACTTTCTTTCTTTAAAATTTCAAGCGAGTTGTTTAGTTCTGCAATTTTTAATTCATTATTATGCTTAAGGTCTTTTATTTCGTTTTCTTTAGCATTCTTTAGTTCTTCCATCTTAATTTTATAGGATGCCTCAAAACGTTCGGCCTCTTTAGAAGAAATCAAAGTATCTATAAAACTATTATCTATTTGGTTAATCTCATTTAGACTTATGCGATCACCAGCTTTCGCATCTTCGAGTAACTCTAGGGTGTTTTTATTAATAACACGAACTTCTACGTTTTTCATTTACACTCCTCCATCTATATGTTATATTGTATCACATCATTTTTTAGTCAAAAAAAGCCATTAATAATTCATGGCTAAAATATTAAAATTTATAACGATTTCTTTCTTTATTTAAGTATTGGTAATAATCCTTCTTAATAGTATCAAACACAGTATCTTTGATTGAATTTGGAACATTATCAGTATCTTTAATGAGTGTAACACTTGTTCCTACATTATGAATCGAATCAAGACTAGGAATTGGATAGTTTAAGGATAGTTCTTTATTCATATAAGGATAAAAAAGATTACCTACTTTAAAATAATAAACATCGTCATCTTCCCATAATTCGCCTTTTTTAATACCACCAATAAGTTGGCCTTCAAGTGCAAACTCATGAATGTTTAAAGATGTATAAATGTTATAGGTATAATCATCAAGATAAGATAGTGCTTTTGCACCAATATCAAATGGAGTTCCATAGAAATATTGCGCAATTGCTCCAGTAATTGAAGCTAATGTGTCACTATCTCCACCTAAAGATATAGCATTGCGAATAGCATCTTCAAAAGAAGAAGATTCTAAAAAGCATTCAATGGCTTCAGGCACAGTTCTTTCACAGGTCTCGCTATAAGGATAATAAGGACGAATCTCATCAATAGTAAAATCTAACTTATAATAATGTTTATTTACATACTCGCGAACATCATCTTTGCTCTTACCATGTTTTAATAAATAACAAACAACTGCCACTGCTTCAGCGCCTTTTAGACCTTCTGGATGAGAATGGGTGACTTCAGTTATTTCTTTCGATAATTCAACAGCTTCTTTAATCGTTTTTGCATAATCAGCAACAGGTGAAATTCTCATGGCTGCACCATTTCCGTAAGATCTATAAGGACGAGGATTCTTAACTTTTAACCATTTGGCAAAAGATTCACCAAATCCACGTTTTGGATATTTATTGCCAATTTCTCTCATCCAAAAAACGACTAATTCACCTAAAGGTTCTTTAGTTTTAAAGTGTTGTTTTAAAGCGCTTGCCACCGCAAGCGTCATTAAAGTGTCATCCGTAAATTTACATTTGCGATTGAACAACGGAAAATTTTTAGACTTTAAATTTTGATGTTCATAAACAGAGCCTATGACATCGCCAATAATTGCACCAATCATATTAATATTTTACCATAAAAATAATCAAAATGCCTTAAAAATGGGCAAAACTGATTATCTAAACACTCCTATAATTGTGTATTATAAAATCTCTACTATTCCTGTATATTTTCTAAAAAACTCAACAAAACTTATATATTTTTGTCTTCAACGATTTTACATTTTGTCGGATATTTTGAGTCTTTCAAAATGATTTCGCCATAGCCTTTTGCTACTATTCTTCCGCTTAAAGGATTCTTAACACTTTTAATAATTGAGAAGACTCTAGCATGAACACTTGAATATTCAAAAGCAAAATCACTATTATTCATTATGCAATCAATAAGCTTTAGATTCTTCGCATAACAAAATGGCTGCGTCCCATCAATTGTGCAACGAATTAAGGTCAAGTTTTGAGAATACCAGCCAATATATTCACCTTTAATAACACAATCAGAAATCACACAATCTTTTGAATGCCAGAAAGCATCCTTTGTATCTAAATATGAATTTTTTATTTGAATATTTTTCGTATATTGAAAAGAATATTTTCCCTTTAATTCGCAATGATCAAGAAGGCCATCTTTAGATTCAAAAAACGGATATTCCGAATCAATATTGCTTTTTAAAACATTAAAACTCGAACACTTCCAAAAAACTTCTGGAGAAACTATTTTCGTATCACTAATTGAAATATTCGTACACTCACGTAATGCTTTAATTCCATTTAAAACACTTTTTGATATATTAATATCATTTGAATACCATAAAGCCGCTCTTGATGTTTCATTGAATGTCGAATTGTTAATCTTAACTACATTACAATGCCATAATGGATAGCGCAATTCGAAATGACAATTCTCGACTTCAATATTTTCACATTCTTTTAAAGCCGATTCACCATCTTCTTGGCCTTTAAATGAAACATTATTAAGTTTTAAATCTTTATGGTTATATAGTGCTCTTTCTGAAGAAAAGGATTTATTTACTATCTTTTCCATCATCTTTTTCCACTCTTTCGAAATAGAAACGACCATAATGACAAACTGGACATGCAAAGTTTTCTGGCAATTCAGCATTCTCATAAACATAACCACAAACTCGGCAAACCCATACAACTTTTTTATCAATTATTTGTGCTTCAAATTCGTTTTCTGCATGTGTAAGGTTATAAGCTAAAGCATTTAACTCAATTTCGTTTTGATCGCTTAAAGAAGATAATATTTTAACAGTTGGTTTGACAATTGTAAGATTCTTACAAGCACTTAAAGAATTTTTCATTAAATCTCCACTATTTGGAGCCCAACTACCATTTTGAATAAAACCAACAAATTTGCCTTGAAAATTTCTTTGAGCAATTTCATGTAAGAATTCATCCATAAACGGGAACAAATGCATATTATAAGTTGGCGAAGCTACTACTAACTTGGAGTAAGCAAAAGCCATTGAAAGAGCTTCAGAAATATCTTCGCGCGCTAAATCAAATACTTTAATATCTTTAATACCATTATTATGTAGTTTCTCAATTAAATGATCGACGGCTTCTTTAGTATGCCCATACATTGAACAATAAGCGATTACAACACCATCAAATTCAGAGCCATATTTTGACCAAAGATCATATTTTCCCAAATAGAAACCGAGATCTTTATCAAGAATAGGCCCATGTGTTGAACAAATACGTTCAATTTTTAAATCTTTAGCTTTATTTAAGACCAATTGAACTTGTGAACCATATCTTCCAACAATTCCAAAGTAATAACGACGGGCTTCATCTAACCAATCTTCTTCAATATCATTAGCCCCAAACTTGCCAAAAGCATCTGCGCTAAATAAAGTTTTTGTTGTTTCATCATAGGTAAACATAACTTCTGGCCAATGTACCATTGGAGCCGCTATAAAATGTAATAAGTGATTATCAATTTCTAAAGAATCACCTTCTTCCACAACATGGAAAGTAGGATTTTTGAGTCCTTTATAAAATTGTTTAATAAACGTCGAGGCTTGTCCTCGACAAACAATTGTAACGTTTGGATAAACTTCTAAAAATGGTTCGATTGAACCAGAATGGTCAGGTTCAACATGGTTTAAAATTAAATATTTTGGTTCTTTATTTTTAAAAAGAGTTTTAATTGATTCCAGCCATTCTTTTGTAAAATTTTTCTCAACTGTATCAATGATAGCTGGCTCATTTCCTAATAAAACATAGGAATTATAACTCATACCATTTTTTACTTTATATTGTCCTTCAAACAAATCTACATCATGGTCATTTACGCCCACATACCCAATCGTGTTAGAAATTAATTTACTCATATTAAAACCTCACTAGTATTTTACAATAAAAACACCATAAAGTTATTTAAAATACCTATATATTCGAAATATTTTTAAACATAAAGTTTTATTAGGAAGGATACAACTGCTATTCTTTACATTTTAATGTTCTAGGATCATTAAAACGTGAGGTATTCCAACATCTAAAAATTCTTTAGATATTACCTTAAAACCAAGCTTTTTATAAAAATCTAAACAATAAACTTGAGCTTCAATCTTAATATTAGAGAAAGGATATTTTTCATTTAAGTACTTTATGGCTTCTTCCATCAACTTGGTTCCATATCCAGCTCTTCTTTTAAGAGTTAAAACTCTTCCGATTGAACATTCGTTAAATTTAACTTCTGGTGGAATAGCCCTTAAATAAGCGATGATTTGATTTTTATCATCTAAATAAAAGATATGGGTTGATTGTTGGTCAACGTTATCAATATCCTCATATGGACAATGTTGTTCAACAACGAAAACATCATTACGTACTTTTAAAATTTTATATATTTCTTCACTTGATAACTCTTTAAAAGTTTTAATTATTAATTTCATACTACATTTAATATATCTTTAGATGGCCATCTACTCAAATAAAATGTATCTTTCTTTTAATAAAATATTTAATCAAGTATGATTTAAATAGAGGTATAAATTATGAAAAGTATTATTGAGAATAATGAATTAAAATTATTTAATGAAGAAAATATACAAGTCGGGAATATTGTTTTTGAAATTGACAGCAAAGAGAAAACTTTAACTATTTTACATACTATTGTCGAACCTAATTTCAGAGGACAAGGAATCGCAGGACTTTTAACTGAAGAAATTATCAAATATGTCAAAACTGTTGGGTTTAAGATTATTCCAGTGTGTTCATATGCGATTTCTTTTTTTGAAAAACATCCTGAATACAAAAGCATTTTAAAATAAACAAAACTCCCAAATAAGGGAGTTTTGCAGAGATATATAGTTTTTACAAATAAAGGTTACTTTGTATAATCAATAATGTCTTTTTTAGCTTGTTTAAAATCACGATGTAAGAATAAAATAATTAGCAATTCAAATAAACCATCAAAAATGGCAAACGAACCAGTTAATATCATCATTAAATTAACGGCGTTGGCCGCATTTTGATTAATTCCTAAAACAGTAATTAAAGCAACACCGCATCCAAGCATTACAATTGAATAAACTAAATCAATCCACCAATTTTTATCATTTAATTTCTTTAAATCAAAAGTGTAATTTAAATGAACAACCCCTTCAACAATAAGGTAAATGCTGGCTAATATAACACTAAGATAAAGGAAAGTGCCTGGAAAAGAAAGAATTAAAGAAGCTACTAAAAATAACAATAAAGCTCTTATTAATAAGGCTGGATCGTGAAGTAAGAACGTATAAAAATAGGCAACAAGACAATAAATACCAACAACATAAAGAATTACTGCCGCGACAATGCAGAATATTTCTTGTCCCATTTCTGGAACGACGACAAACAAAATACCTAATAAAATCATACAAATAGCATCAATAATTTTTTGAGTACGAATATTTTTTAAATATTGCATAAAAACCTCCCATAAGAAAAATTTCTTATTAATTACATAATACGGAAGATTTTTAAAACTACAATATGCTAAATTTGATATTGAACGAATATTAAACAAATTGTTCAAAAATGTTTTAGCCTTTTTATTTAATAGAAAACAAAAAGTTGGCCTTCGTATTTAACGAAGACCAACGTTTTTATAATAAATAAATTAAATATCGTATTTCGCATTAAGCTCGCTTGGTGACTTCTTTAAGGCTAAATATAATGGAAGAGTCGAGCCAATAAGAAGAATCACACATAAGATAACAAAGCCAATTAATAACGCCCACAGATTAACAAAGTTCGTTGTTCCCATTTGAGCTAATAAAAGGACAACCGAGGCTCCAATATAACCCAAAACGTAAGTTTTTAAATTATATATCAACGTGTTTGAAAAGAATAATTTATGAATAAATCCTTTAGAAGCTCCAATTGATCGATAGACGGCAATATTATAATTGAGGCTAATAAGTAACGAACGACTTGATAAAATACAGAAAATAAATAGGACAATGATAACACCAATAATTGATTCAACAAAAGCTTGATTACTATTAAATGTGCTTGAAATATTTTGACTACGCATTTCATCACTATATTTAAATAATTTATAGTTAAAGTTTTTAGCTAAATAATTCTTGGTTTTAGCAACATCTTCACTTAACAAAGTAACAGTTGTCACCGTTTCACTTTCACTATTATTATAAGTGTAACTACGATCAAGCGAAACATAATATAAGGCACCATAATATAAGAGGTTTCTCATCGATTCCTTATTCATATAAATCTTAAACATATTGGTATCATTATCTTTATAAGTACCAACTACAGTATAGCTTACGGCTTTATCTTGAATTTCAGCAATATGAATATTTAAAGGTAATTCATAGTTCGTGGTAAAACTTGGATTAACTTTATCTGAAACCAATACTTCATTATATGCGTTTGGTAGACGACCACTAGATAATGCAACATCGCTCGTTAATAGATCTAAGAAGTTAACCGCATAGTTATCACTTGTAATTTTATTAAAGAATTTAACTAAATCAGCATAAGTATCAAAAATGATATAAGGTTTCGTTTCATTTGGAATTTTACCAATAACATTTAAAGGATATGAGCTATTTAAAACTTGAATATTTGTAAAGTTAGTTTGTGGAATGTAAACATTACATAATTCACTAGATTTAGCATTAACAGCTTCAATATCATTATGAGCAGAAATATCATATTCACCAGCGTTTTTGCCATTTAAGCGATACTGAACTGCTAAAGAATTTGTTACAATTGTTTGCATTGATTCTTTATATAATGAACTCTGGAAATCTAAGAAAAATCGGTAATTTTCTTCACCATTTAAGATAATTCCTTGATTATATAAATTAGTAATACCAGCAATTGTAAACACTTTAACATTATTTAAACTAGGGATATTAGTAAGAGAGGAATATCCACCTTTACTTCCAGAAAATAAAGTCAAAGTAGTACCAACAAAAGAGGAATTCTTTAAATACGTGTGAAAACTTAATAAACTTGTTAAAACTTTAGTATCAACTAAGATTTCATTTGAATTAGCAGGCATTTTTCCTTCAATTAAATGAGATGATAGCATCGTGCTATCATACATATCACTCAATTGAATATAGCCGGTTACACTAGAGTTATTATAATAACCCATATTTAAATTAGCAGTATTTAAAGCTGAGAACTGCCAAGATGAAATAGTTGTTTGATAATTATTCATACTTGTAATGCCGGTTTCAGCAATAAAATTATTATCCGAAAAATTGTAATTTTGTAATTTTAAAGGATCATAATCATTTCCTGTATATTTGTACCCATAGGTGCTTTCATCATAATGGGCACCCATAAGTTCAGCACTATTTAAATAGGCAAATAACGTTGTAACAAGAACGCATAAAGCGGCACCAAGAAGTATGGCTGTTGAACGGAAAGTCTTTTGACGGAACTTTAATTTTGAAGTCTTGCGCGATAACCCTTGTTTAAAAAGATAAAGGAATCGTGGAGTTTTTAAAGGAGTTTCTTTAAAGTCATCATGTTTAAAACTAGTATCAATTACTTGTTTTTCTTCTTTATGTTCTCCAAAAACAAGTTGTGTAGAATTAATATTTACATCGCTTGGAACATAAAGATATTGTTTACCATCTAATTCAACAATCTTGATATTTAGTAAGAGTTTATCACTATTAGTTACGCCTTTATTATTTAAAGAATAATATTCGACATGGACATTATCATCGCCAACGATTTCTTTCTTTTCAAAATCTTCTAAATAAACAACTTTTTGTGCGTTTTCTTTATCGGTTTGAACAGAAGAATTCGAAGCGATATTGTCTTCAATCGAAATAATTTTGCCACTATCATAATGAATAATGCGATCACCATAGGAGTAAGCCAATGGTTGAGAATGAGTAACTAGAATAATAAGGCATTGCTTTGATAAACTCGCTAATATTGCCATAACTTCGTTGCTGGATTCACTATCCAAATTACCAGTTGGTTCATCTGCAATAATAATTGAAGGTAATTTAGCAAGGGCTCGAGCAATACCAACACGTTGCTTTTGACCACCCGAGAGGGCGCCAGCTGGACGGCGGCGGAATTTCTTTAAACCCACAGCTTCAAGTGAAGCAAGAATACGTTTATCGCGTTCTTTTTCGTCTTCGATACCATAAATTTGAAGTGCTAAATCTATATTTTCATATACGGAAATATCTTCAAGTAATAAATAGTTTTGGAAAACATAACCAATATGTTGATTACGGAATTCATCCATTTCCTTCATCTTTTTGAAATTGAACTCTTTATCATCATAAGAGATACATCCTTTATAAGAAGTAAGACCTCCTATAATGTTTAAAAGAGTAGTTTTACCAGACCCGGACTTACCAAGAATAATATTAAATCCAGTATTTTCAAACGAAAGATTGATGTCATTTACAACATGTAATTCATTAGATTTATTTTTGTTAAAATATTTATCGACGTTTACTAATTTAATCATATGAAACTACCATCCTTTAAAGAACGAACAACACTTTGTGATAGCATCTTCTTTCTTTGCTTTAAAGCGATGTTAAAACAAATAATTAACGTCACTAATATATAAACAATAACAACTCTTAAATCAGTTAATTGATTAATGAAAACGTTAGTAATATCTGAACTTGGAATAAATGTAAAGATTACAATTGCTGCAATATAAGCTAGTAACGCCGATATTACAAAATAAATAAATAATTTATTAATTGTAATTGAAGAAATATCGTGTTGCGAATATCCTAAAGTTTCAAATATGGTACTTTCTTTCTTGTCATCACTTAAGACAACTAACATTAATTTCTTAATAATTGAGTAAACAAATAAGAATATAACTGCAAAAGCTATAATAACTAAGCCTTTAAGTAAGGACATACCAAATCCAACAATTGGACTAATAGCTCTTAAAGAATCGTAGGAATCACATATTCCATTAGAAACGGCATATCCTCTTGATGAATATGAAGAACAAATTGAATTATAATCTGTGCTATTTTCTTCAAAAAAGGTAGTAGCTAAATTAAAGTTATAATCGAGATATTTATTATATGGACCTTGGAAACAAGAAAAACTATTTGTGCCAATATTTTCTTTATAAATAATATTTGGAATTTTAGATTTTTCAATGGTTATTCCTTTATAAACTAAATTAAAATCAACATTTTCAAGATCTTTAGAAACAACAATTGAATTATATTCGGTTGCGTAATTTGCATCTAAGAATGTTAATGACTGGCCTTTATATTGTAAGGCAAAACTAGAAACACTACTTTCTAGACCACAATCGATATTTCGGTGGTATTCAATGTTATAAATTAAATCATTAAATTTTTTAAATGTGGTTTCATTAAATAAAACACTTAAAGAATAAGCTGATTGAAGGCCTTTATTTTCATTTTTTGAATAATAATCACTTTTATAAATTCCTGTAATTTTGATATTTTTAAATGCATCATTATAAGTGGAAAACGTTCTAACATTAACGGGTAGTTCTACATCACAAATTTTCTTTAAATTAGCAATTGTTTTACTATTCGTTTTGCTATTATAAATTAAGGCCATTTCGCCTTCGTTTTGTGGCGCACGACCAAATTTTAAAGTCGTTTGCCTCGAATTCGTTGTTCCAAGGTATGAGGCAAATTCAGAAGTTGAAAATAAAGTTTTAAACTCAGAATTCGAATCAGAAGTCTGAAACATAAATTGTATATCGCTTATAAGATTTCCACGATCTACATATTTATAATTTTTATCTATTGAATCATACACATCGTCTCCGAGGCTCTTTGAAACGACCGTAACACGATTATCAACGCCATTTTTAAAAGCGAAGGTATTATTGTAATAACCAAGATTAATTGATGTTACAGAAAGCATTGCGCCAACCGATGACATCAAAATTCCCAAACAACCGAAAATCGCAACCAAATAAGCGAGAAAACTCTTTTTTGGCTTTGAAATGATGGATTTTGAAGAAATCAAAAATCTATGCCAAAACCCAATATTTTTTCTTTCAATTGGTTTGACAGCTTCATAAGTTGGAAGGCTGTTAACCTTTTTATCTTCAACAATATGTCCATCTTTAATTACTATTTTGCGTGAAACATAATCCTTAATAGAATCATAATCATGAGTAACAAAAAGAACTAATTTTCCTTTTGAGTTTTCGGAAATTAATTTAATAATTTCTTTACTTGTTTCACTATCAAGATTGCCCGTTGGCTCATCACATGCAAGTATTGGTGTATTGCTAACTAACGCACGAGCAATAACTGTACGTTGTTTTTCGCCACCCGAAAGTTTACTTCCACGGTATTTTGCACGATTACCTAAACCGACTTTCTTAATAGCTTCAAGAGCAAGTGAACTCGCCTCTTTTTCACTTTTTCCTAAAGCAATTAAAGGCAACTTAACGTTATCTAAAACGGTATACGAATCTATAATGTTGTAATCTTGAAAAATGAATGAAATATACTTGGAACGCAATACATCAAGTTCTTTCTTAGAAAGATCTCCGATGTTTTGTCCATCAATAAACAATTCTCCTTCTTCATATGTATCAAGACACGACACAACATTTAAAAAGGTTGATTTGCCACTACCAGATTCGCCAGTAATAGCAACAAATTCGCCAACATCAAGTTCAGCAGAAACATGCTGTAATCCTACAGCAGTTGTACCATTTGTGTTGTAAATTTTTCCCAAATCTTCTACTTTAATCATATATGCTTTATTATACAATTTAATATACATAAATACTTACTAAAAATGAACGAAATTAATTTAAAAATTTTGTCATAAAAATGTGTTCAAAATTGTATATCACATACCAAAAAGGCTACTATTGTTGCTTATTTTTCTTTCGATTATACATTTGCTTATCAGCATAGACATATAACTCATCAAAACTTTTTCCATTTTGAGGATAACGTGAAGTTCCGCATGAAATATACATTGGATTTTTAATTTTATCTTCTTTTAAATACTTTAATAATAAGTCATTAAGAAAAACATTTATAGTTGTATCATTAAAATTTGAGGTTAGATCCTTAACTGCAAAGCAAAACTCATCCCCACCCAATCTTGAACAATAGCAATAATTCTCAGGTAATTCTTTTAGCATTTTAGATAAAGAAATAATACATCTATCACCATTAAAATGGCCGTATGTATCATTGATTTCTTTAAAATCATCAATATCCATTAAAACAAAACCATATTTTCCATCAGGATTCTCTTTAATGAAATCTTCTAAATATTTCTTGCCTGCGTTTCTATTAAGAAGTCCAGTTAATGAATCGCGATCTTTTAATATTTCGTTGGTGTCATCAATTGAATAAATACAGGCATAAGTTGCATCATTTTCTTTAATAAAAACAATAAATAGCTTTACCCAATAGTCAATGTTTTTAAGTTTATAAATACATGTATGATTTTTCTTTATTTTAGAAAGTCTTCTCAAACCATCAATTGATACAGTATTTAATAATATTTCTTTATAAGCTGGATCGATAGATTCATTAATGATTTTTTCATTAGCATCATCATAATCGCCTATTGCTTGAGAGGTAATATAATCACATGATGAATATCGGTATTGAACATAATTTTTAGTATTTAAATTAATTTCTGTATAAATATCGGCAACTGCAGATATTGATTGAGAAATATGATCTTTTAAAAGTTTATCTTTTTTATTTAATTCATCGTTAAGAGGTTCAAAAATTGAAATTATGCTTTCTTGATTTTCGTAAAATATTTTTTTATTAACTAAGGTTACAATTTCACCTATTGCACCATCAAATATATTAGCTTTAGTCTCTGCGTTTTTTAAATAACAGTTGTCACAATGGCAACTGCTTAAACCTAAAGCACTGCATCTTTCGCCAATTGCTAAAGATGGAAATAACATGATAGCTGCTGAATTAAAATAAGTAATTATTCGTTTCGAATTAACTATAAACACTGGAAATGGTGCGTTATCAAAAAATATAGAAATTTGATTTTTACTAAATGAGTCATTACATTCTATGTTATTACCATCATCCGTTTTATCGTTAATAATATTGTCTACAAGATCGATATCGATGGCTATATCTAAGCGTATGAGCGCACCATTATATCGACAAAGTCGAATATTTCCGACAATTTTTTTATTAAGAACACTATCATTAAAAGAAAAGGTATGTAAAAAATTATCAGTAAAATTTTTCAAATCAAAGCCTTTGCCAAAACACCAAGGACACATAGTATTGCGACGTTCAAATACATTAAAACATTTTTTGTTGAAATAATCTGTTTGAACATTAAATAACTTTTGAGCATATTTGTTTAAATAAATAATTTTGTTACTCAAAAAATCAACAGCTGCAACCGCTGCATCAATATCATTAAATTGATCGAAATTTTCTAGCTCAGCAATTCCATTTTCATCAAAATTTTCCATATTTATACTATATATTACAATTATATTTGAAAAACTCTATTAAATTTTTTGTATTTTTTAGGCTTTTTTAATAAATTGAAAAGCAAGTCTCTCTTCACCATTTTCCAAATATATTATTCCAGTATATTGAAAACCTTCTTTTTTTAACGTCTCGAGCATTTTTTTATTATCTTTATGAGTATCTATTCGAATATTATCTGTTTTTGAAAGACAAAAATCTTTGCAAATCTTAAATATATTAGGTTTTTGACCATTACTTGCAATACGATGAATTGTCCCATATTTATCATTGTTTAACCATTTTCCATGATATATATTATGATATGTAGGGTCTTCACCCAAGATAAAGGCAAAAACTCCATAAATAATATCGTTGTCTTCTATAACATAAAGATTTCCTAAATTAATATCTTTAAGAAGCGTATCTTTATCAGGATAGCTTCCACTCCACTGATGCGGGTTGCCATCTTTACGCATAAATATTTTTGCTTCACTATAGATGTCTAAAATTGTTTTCAAATCACTTGCGTGAGAATAACGAACATTCATTGATTTATTCTTTTGGCTGAAATTCAGCTGGAATAGGCATGGTTTTTCGATAAATCTTATCGTCTTCTGCGGTAATGCTTCGTATTACTTTGGCAGGTGCGCCTAATGCCAAAGAATTAGATGGAATGTCTTTTGTGACAATAGAACCAGCACCAATAACACAGTTATCGCCTACATTAACGCCTGATAAAACGATTACATTGCAACCAAACCAACAGTTATTCCCAATATGTATTGGCAAATTATACTGTAAGCCTTTGTTACGTACTTTTGCCGATAAAGGGTGGTTAGCGGTCACCAAAATACAATTGGGTCCGAATTTTACACAATCTCC
Source organism: Candidatus Alectryobacillus sp. (assembly GCA_036735985.1). Taxonomy (GTDB): domain Bacteria; phylum Bacillota_I; class Bacilli_A; order RFN20; family CAG-826; genus Alectryobacillus. Next base: position 108,312 of record DAINNH010000002.1, read on the forward strand.
AACAAAAATTTCTGCATCATCTACTAAAGTTAAATTAAAATTAGCATAACAATAATTTCCAAAATGAACATGAGAACAGCCCCACGAAGAATTTAAAGGCGGTTCAAAATAACAACCTTTTCCAATTGAGGCAAACATTTCCTTATACATTTTTTGGCGTTTCTTCAAACCCCATTTACTAGATTTTGTATGATTAAACTTATGAACTCTATTAATTAGTTTCTGCTGTTGCATCATTAAAAATGGGTCATTAGGATCATAAATGTTCCCAGAATTAAGCAGTTTTAAAGTTTCTTCTTTTGTCATGTTTGTTCTCCAAAATTCATTTATTCTAAAAAAACAGATTTATTTAGTATTATAATATAGTTTAATTTCTAAATTCGCAATCTAAACAGCCTTTAATCGATATATAAATTTGAACACTTTGCTTAAAAATGTGAAAAATAATTAAAATTTCCTAAGTTAATTTTACTATGTGGAGTAGAATAACAAAGAGGAAGATATATGATAACTATTGGCGTTACAGGTCCAACAGGAGCAATGGGAGAAGAGGTTGTTTCTCATCTTGTTGAATCTAATTTAGATGTAAAAATAAAAGCTTTCATCTTAATAAGTGAAAAAACGAAATTAGATAAATATTATAAAAAAATCTATAAAAAACATAAAAACAAAATATCGTTAATTTATGGCGATATTTTTAATAAAAATGACGTATCAAAATTTGTTGATGGATGTGATTATATCGTTCATTGCGCGGCTTTAATACCTCCAAAATCTGACCATAATCCTGAAAGAACATACAACACAAATTTCATCGGTACTAAAAACATCGTCGATTGTATTGAAGAATCAAAAAAAGATATTAAACTAATTCATATTTCAACGGTCGCAGTTTATGGCCACCGCAATTATAAACATCCGTGGGCTCGTATAGGAGATCCCGTTATTTCAAGCGCTTACGACTATTATTCTGCGAGCAAACTTAAAGGCGAAAGATATGTTCTAGAATCGGCTTTAAAATACTACGTTGTTTTAAGACAGACTGCAATTTTTCATAAGAAATTCTTCTCAAATAATTTAAATGATGGTTTGATGTTCCACACTATTTATAATGTTCCATTTGAATGGATTACCGATATTGATAGTGGAAATCTCATTACAAAAATAATTGAAAAAGATGCCAGTAACGAACTAAATTATGATTTTTATCGTAAATGTTATAACATTGGTGGCGGCGCCTTGTGTCGCAACACTGGTTACGAAACAGCCTATGATTCATTTAATTTAATGCATGCCAAACCAGAAGATTTTTTTAAACCAAACTGGAACATTCAACGCAATTTCCATGGTGTCTGGTTTAGTGACTCGGATATTCTAGAAAATATGTTTCACTACCGTAACCTAACAAATGCTGATTATTGGCGTTTAATGAAAAAGAAGTATTGGTATTTTTCTTTAGCCGTAATTGTTCCAAAATTTCTAATTCGTAAAATGGTCATTGAACGACTATTTAAAAACTCTAACGTTCCCTTACGTTGGATAAAATTAAAGAAAAAAGGTCGTATAGATGCTTTCTTTAATGGAATTGATAACTATAACAAACTTCCTACTAAATGGGACAATTATCCGCTATTAGCTAAAGGAAAAACTGAAGATGGCGACATTGATTACAATCTCCTTAAAGATGAAAAAAATTCTTCTAAATATCTCTTAAACCATGGTTATGATGAAACAAAACCTGATAATGAATTATCAATCGAAGACTTTAGATCAGCTGCCAAATACCGAGGCGGAAACCTTATAAGTACAATAGTAAATAAAGGCGATCTATATACCCCGTTAATTTGGGAAGACCACGAGGGTCACAAATTTATTAGTAAACCTTATACAATTCTTAAAGCTGGATTCTGGTCTCCTTTATTTGATCCAAGTCCTTGGAAATATGATGGAATCGCACCTTATATTCCTTTCTATGCTCAAGTTTATTATGATAGTCACGATCTTAGCGAAAAGGATAGAGTCTATCCATACAATTCTCACGAAGATGACGATATGATTGAATAAAACCATAATTCAAAAACATAAGAATGGCAGCATTATTTCGCTGCAATTATTCAAATATGTTGAAACGGTTGATAAATTAATTTGTATGTTAAAGTGTGTTTTATATTACTTTAGTGGAACAGGGAATACAGCTCTTTGTGCTAAATTCTTAAAGAAACATCTAAGCGAGCAAGGCTATGAGGTTACTCTTTATGAATATAAAGAGCCTGTCACAGACGTTCCTGATCCCAACGATTATGATCTTATTGGAATTGGCTACCCAATTCATGCTTTTAATATTTGCCAACCTTTTACGAAATTCTTAAAAAAACTGCCAAAAGTAAATAACAAAAAACTATTCATTTTTAAAGTAAGTGGCGAGCCTTTCGCTTTAAATAATGCATCAAGCGCTCATATTTATAGAAAACTTAAAAGAAATGGTTATAAATTAATAATGGAAAAGCATTATCTGATGCCTTACAATATCATGTTTTCTTATCGTGATACTTTAAAAAAACAAATGTATTTATATCTAGATCCTTTAACGAATGTTATGTCTATGCGGTTAGCTAACGGCGAAGAAGATATTATTAAATACAAATTTAGACATAAACTTCTTTCGTTTTTATTAAGAATTGAATGGCTAGCTCCAAAAGTAAATCATTTTTTGGCCCATTCAAAAAAAGATAAATGCATTAAGTGCATGAAATGCATTAATAGTTGTCCAACTCAAAGTATGTACATTAATAAAAAAGGCACCATTCACATTAAAGCAAAATGTGCTGTTTGTATGCGTTGTACATTAAATTGTCCTACACACGCAATTAATTTCGGAATGTTAAATCATTGGGCTATAAATGGAAGTTTTAACTATCAAAAGCTTCTTAAAGATGATACTAATAAAGGCAATTATGTAAATCTTAAAACCACTGGATATTTCCGTAAATTTCGAAAATATTTTAAAACTCAAAACGAAATTATTAAAAAATATAATCTCCAGCTTCCTGTGCATTATGATGAAGATGAAGATTTGTCCAAATTATAAAAAACAAAGCAATTCCTCATTGGAATTGCTTTTTTTCTTAGAACCACTTATTTTCAGCCATCCACTTAATCGTATCATTAAGCGTTTCGTCAATACTTCTTGAACTATAACCTAAGTCCCTAATAGCCTTTTCTTTATTAAAATTACTATTTGCATATAAAGTTTTCATTGAAAAAGCTGTAAACATCGCTTTTTTATGATGAAGTTTTACATAACACTCGATAATAGGCGAAAATATAATAATTAACCAATGTGGAGCAATAAATTTAAAACGTTTTTTATTAGCTATTTGGGAAACTTTTCTCATTAATTCAGGAACAGCAATATAATGGCCGGTTAAAAAATATGATTCGCCACTTTTGCCCATAGTTAAAGCATTAATAATTCCTTGGGCGACATCGCGTACATCAACAATATCATATCCACCATTTACAACACCTGGCAGTTTTTCATTTAAGCATCTTTTTATAACACTATTAATAGGCCCACCAAAATAATCGTTTGGTCCAACAATTCCCGAAGGATTGACAATAATTACTTCTAGACCAGACTTTTGGGCATTAATAACATAGTTGCTTGCAATTGCCTTCGAATACCCATATCCGCCTAAAGACTTATCTTCACTATAAATGCTTGGTTCAATAATTAAAGCAGGTTTTGCAGGCTTTTTAATAGCATCAACGCTCGAAACATATACCAGTCTTTTTATATGTCTTTTAATTGCAGCATCAACAATATTTTTAGTACCATTCACGTTGACATCCATAACATTAGGATCAGGTTTCTTAAAAATTGAAATTTTTCCAGCGCAATGAATTAGATATCTATCATTTAAACTATCTTCATATACTGATAAGAATTTATCGCACTCATCAAAACTTGTTATATCAGAATTAACTATAGTGACTCTATCTTTATATTTTTGAAATTCCTCAATAAATGGATCAATCGTGCGAATTGTCGCCACAATTAAAACTTCTTTATCTTCAAGCAGTTTTAATAATATATTGTTTCCAACATGACCGGTAATTCCGGTAATATAAATAATCTTGCCCATATCTTTATTATAATATTTAATTTCTTAAATAAAATTAATTTCGATTTACCATTTTATTTAAATTCATATTTAATTCTACTTTAATAAAAACAATATGGAAAAATGTCGTTATGTGTTAATATATTAGGGCTATGAAAAAAACAAAACGAATTTTTACTCTTACTTTAAGCGCGTTTATTTTGGCATCTTGTTCAACAACATCTATTGATGTTTCAAAACCAGATACGACCAAAGAAACAGCTTCAATAGAGCAATCAACAAGTGACTCGCAAAGTGCAACGGAAAGTTCTACTTCTAGCGAACAATCTAGTGAAACAACTAGTGAGAATTCAACTACTCAAGAAACAACAACTTCAAATGAAACAACGCCAGAAGAAAGCACTTCGGAAGAAACTACTTCAGAAGAAACTACTTCAGAAGAAAGCACTTCGGAAGAAACGTCATCTTCACAAGAACCAACCACTTCGGAAGAAACATCTTCATCCACTGTCGACTTAGCTTATTATTCTTCAATAAGTGATAGTTTTACTGGGGGAATTAATGGTACATTGCGTCAAAGTTTGACAAAATTGATTAAACCTAAATCTTATTACACGTACAAAGGTAGTAAAGAAGGAACTTTAGGTTATGAATTACAATATTATGATGAAGATTCAACAAATAAATCTAATATGATTCTCTTCTATTCACAGAAGAGTATCAAAAAGGAATTATCGAGTGCAGGTCATTGGAACCGCGAACATTGTTGGCCACAATCATTATCTGGCGGTTTATATGGAACAGATAATGCTGGAGCCGACATACTTCATATCCGCCCAACATACAATGAAACAAATAGTGCTCGTGGCAACCTTAAATACGGCAATGCTAAATCGAGCAATAAAGTCTACACATATAGTTCTAACGGAAGTATCCTTTCTGGTTATCGTAATGGCACGTACTTTGAACCACTTGATAACGTTAAAGGTGATGCTGCTCGTATCACTCTATACATGTATGTGTGCTACTTTGCTGAACGAAACCATGATATCACCAATAATGCTGAAAGCATTAAATTAATGGTTGATTGGTCTAAGATGGATCCACCAAGTGAAATTGAAAAAATCCGTAATGACAAAGTTCAAAAAAGTAAACAAGCTAATCGAAATCCTTTCGTTGATCATCCTGAATGGGTCGATAAAATATTTGCCTAAAATTAATGGCTTTTGCAAATAAATGTCTTCAAAAGCCTTTTATTTTTCACTAATATAACAAAAAAATAGATTTTATTATTTCAATAATAAATTTTTGTATATACTATAAATAGTAAAAGTTTAGATAAATTTATTTTATTTATCTAATATTTAAATCGGAAATTTTGTTCATATCAAAGGAGGACATTCTTATGTCTGATGAACCTGTACAAACTACTCCATCTACACCAGTGGTTGTTAAGAAAAAGAAACATTATTGGTGGAAATATCTATTATTCTTTTTAGGGGGTTTCCTCTTTGCTCTTGGCGCCGTTGGAGGCGCTGGATATTATGTGGTTGGTGGAATGAAAACCAAACAATTGGCTTCAATGCTTGGCGTAAAATCTGATCAATATCTTACTGAAGAATACGAAAACAAGACTGTTCTTGAAATAGTAATTGGCGTTTCAAATGGCTCAATTACTTTTAATAATATTCAAGATATTCGTGATATTACTCCTTATATCGATACCGTCGTGGATCAACTTAACAATTTGATTAATGATAAACTTGGTTTTACTTTTGATAAAGCCGCTCTTTATTCAAAGAGTTTTAATGATATCGGCGATTATGTTTATAACGCAGCTTTAAATGGTATTTCTTTACCAAAAGTCATGAATATTTCTTCAAGTAGTGATAAAATTCTTCAATTCTTAGGCTTCGAAAAGGACAATGCTGGTGTCATTGATTATGATAAGCCACGTTCTTTAAAATCCTTAATTGATGGCGCTGAAACGATCTTGAATTCTGCCAAAATCTCTGATGTCATTAATGTTGAACCTGGAAGCATTCTAGAGAAAATCGCTGATAAAGAAATTATGTCATTGGCCGATGCTGTTAAGACAATGCAAATTAGTGATTTAATCACAATTGATGAGAACTCACCTAAAGCTCTTCAATTTATTGGCAATTACACTGTTGAAAATGTCAAGAACGCTTTTGATGATGCCACTTTAAATGATTTAATCGACGTAGGAACAGAAGGGATTTTATATAACTTACGTGCACAAAAAATTAATAATTTAGCTAATGCTGTTAAAGAGTTACCACTTAATCAAATTATTACAATTAAGGAATCAGATTATCCAGCTTTAAAATATTTAGGAAATTATAAAACTTCTGAATTCACTACAGCTCTTGAAAATGCAACATTGGGGCAATTAATTGATATTGATCCAACGAATACTATTATTTATAAACTTAAAGATAAAAAAGTAAATGAATTAGAAGATGGTATTAAAGCTTTAACTTTAAAAGAAGTGGTTACAATTGACACAAGTTCACCAGTGATTCTTCAAACGTTACAAAATACAACCATAAATGATTTGTCTACTAAAATAAATTCCTTAAAATTGAGTGATGCTATTACTATTGATAATTCTTCTCCATATATCTTACGTCAGCTTGGAGATACGAATATTAATAATTTAGGCACAAAACTAAATTCAATGACAATTGGAGAAATGATTGAAGACACAAGTAGTAGTAGAGTTCTTACGTATTTATCAACTTCAACCTTAGATGGCGTAGCTGCTAAAGTAAATGACATGACCTTGGGTGATGCTGTTGAAATCACAACCACTTCACCTCAAGTACTTCAATCTTTGCAAGGAACGAAAGTAAATGATCTTTCTACTAAAATTCAAACCCTTTCAATGAGCGATCTCCTCGGTATTACAAGTACTTCACCGATGATTCTTCAAGCCATTAAAAATTCAACTTTATCATCAATAGATAACGATGTTAGTAATTTAACTGTTGATCAAGTTGTCGCAATTGATTCGTCTTCACCATTAATTCTTCAAACGTTAAAAACTAAGGGCACTAAAATCAGCGAGATTGGTAACGCTTTAAATACATTAACTCTTAAAGAAATGGTTACTATTGATACATCTTCTCCAAAGATTTTACAAGCTTTACAGAATTGTACTTTAAATAATTTGTCAACAAAAATTGATGAATTAACAATTGGCGATTGTCTTGATACAACCGGAAATAGATTCTTATCTAATATTCCATCTACTACTAAAATAAGCGAGATTGGCGATGCTATTAACGCTTTAAAATTTGTTGATGTATTCAAAGATGAAATCTATGAAGTTGATGGAGTTACAATTAAAACCACTTGGAAGTATTTGCTCCGTGAAGATGACGAAACCACCGTCTCTAAAGGATTGAATTATACGATTGGTAGCGATATGGGTAAAATGATTACAAATATGCAAAATAATATTAAAAAGGCTACTATACGTGAATTAAATACTGATGGTTTCTTAACTCTTGATCCATCTGTAAACCTTGATAAAGAAGTTGTTTATAATGGAAGCACTAAAAAAATTGGCGATTTTACAATGTCTGAATTTGTCGCTTATGCTTCTTCTTTAATGTAATTTAAGATTCTTTAAAACAAAGCTCGATTCTCAAAGAATTGAGCTTTTTCTTTACGGTTTGTGATTATTTGAAATATAATTCCCAAATGTTAGTTTTCTGCATGATTATTTGAAATAAAAAAGCATCGTATCTTTTCGATACGATGCTTAATAAATTAATTAGTTAGATTATTTAGTAAATCTATACTTTGCGAAGGCATGTAAACCTTCAAAAACGGCTTGTTCGCCAAGTTCATCTTCAATTCTAAGTAATTGATTGTATTTAGCGATACGATCAGTTCTTGAGGCAGAACCTGTCTTGATTTGACCAGCATTGATAGCAACACTTAAATCAGCAATTGTCGTATCTTCTGTTTCACCAGAACGATGGCTAACCATGCAGGTATAACCATTAATTTGAGCCATTCTAATAGTATCAAGAGTTTCAGTTAAAGTACCGATTTGATTGACCTTAATAAGAACAGAATTTGCGACATGATGTGTAATACCTTTAGCTAAGAATTCTTTATTTGTAACAAATAAATCATCACCAACTAATTGAATCTTATCACCAAGTTCAGCAGTAAGCTTTGCCCAACCTTCCCAATCGCCTTCGGCTAAGCCATCTTCGATTGTGATGATAGGATAAGCTTTAATCATTTCTTTAAACCAAGCAATCATTTCATCAGAAGTCTTTGCACCTTGGCCTGACTTCTTTAAAATGTATGTCTTGGATTCTTCATCATAGAATTCACTAGCAGCTAAGTCCATGCCTAAGAAAATTTGTTTCCCAGGTTCATAGCCGGCTTTCTTAATAGCTTCCATAATAAGATCTAACGGTTCAGTGTTACCATGTTTGCAAGAAGGAGCAAAACCACCTTCATCACCAACACCAGTTTCATAACCTTTAGCTTTTAAAACACTCTTTAAAGCATGGAATGTTTCAACACCAGCTCTTAAAGCTTCATGGAATGTTGTAAATCCAGCAGGAATGATAAAGAATTCTTGGAAATCAACAGTGGAATCAGCATGGGCGCCACCATTAACAACGTTCATCATAGGAGTTGGAAGAACTTTAGCATTAATACCGCCAATATATTTGTATAAAGGCATATCATAGAAATTAGCAGCAGCATGAGCACATGCAAGTGAAACACCAAGCATGGCGTTTGCACCTAAAACTTTCTTAAATGGAGTACCATCTAATTTAAGTAAGGCCGCATCAATACCAACTTGATCATCAGCGAACATACCGATAACTTCTGGAGCAATTTTCTCATTAACATTAGCAACGGCTTTTAAAACACCTTTGCCACCGAATCTTGCTTTGTCGCCATCTCTTAATTCAAGAGCTTCATTTTCACCAGTAGAAGCACCACTAGGAACAATAGCTCTACCAACAGTGCCATCATCAAGTGTAACTTCAACTTCAACAGTAGGATTGCCACGTGAATCTAACACTTCACGAGCATAGACACCAACAATTTCTAACATAAATTTATTTTTCTCCTTTATGTATACA
>DAINNH010000002.1:117679-129610 GCA_036735985.1 Candidatus Alectryobacillus sp.
TTAAATTTAAATGTTTCCGCTTTTAGGAATTCAATATTACTTTGAACATCTAATTCTTTTTTTAAATAAATTGGCTTACCAATATTAACTACATATATTTGAACTGGATAGTTATTCGAATCAAGAACATCGCTATCACGCATGGTAATGAAGATAGGAAGAATTGGAACGTTGTTTTTAACAGCAAAATGGAAAGCCCCAGGCTTAAGTGGCTTTGGCTTACGATAATTCCACCACATGCTTTCTTCGGCATACACCAAAAGAAAATCACCACGTTGTAAAATAGTATTTGTCGCATGAATAAATTCTTTAAATAACTTTAAATTGGAAGCTAATGGAACAGTATTGCAATAACGCATTAGCAAACCATAAAAACCTTTAAATTGTGAATAATTTCCTTCACGGATTATACGAAACATTTTCTTGCCTTCTTTTTCTTGGCAAGAAGCCTCAAAGGTTAATTCCATTACAAAACTATCAAAGGCACTAAAGTGATTGCAGGTAATAACGGCCCCGTTCTTGCACGAATTTAAATTTTCGAGCCCATTTATTTTTTCAATTTTAAATTGCTTAGCTTTTTCTAATTTTCTAACAACCTTGTGAGCCAACCAAAAACTATAACGCGACATAATTCTCGTTTTTAAATGCTTATGAAGGTAATCAACTTCTCCAGGTTTTAATGGAATAGTTGGTGGATCGTTTTCAACATCTTCATCAAACTTACGTTGATGTTCAAGTTCTTTAATCTTATTCAAAACTTGTTTACGATCTTCAGATACTATACTTTCGTTCATGCAAAATCTCTTCCGTTCCCTCATTATTTTCGACTGTATTATGATAATTGTTCAAATCATATGAATCTGAAATTGCTCTTGAAACCAATAAATCATAAGTTGTTTTCTCTTTAACTTTAGTTTCATGAGTATCACGTAATAATTTCATTTTCATTATTTCGGTAAAGTAAGATGTACCATAAGCGTATTTCCAAAACACATCACCATAACTAATGCCTTCGTGGATCCATGGTTTAGACGCCATTTTATAATGAAGAAGTTTTATTTGAGAAACTGGTGTCTTTTCTTCACAAATAGTTGAATAATTCCATTCGTTTTCAAAATAAGCAATTCGATCTTTACATAAAACATTTAGATAATCCTCATCTTGTGTTACATAAAAATTAAAAGCATTAATCAAGTCAAAAAACTTCTCTAAAATATGTTCAGAATTAAATAATTTTGTATTAATTAAAATAATGCCTGCATTAATATACTTATGTCGTTCAATGCCCAATGCCTTTTCAACATAGGTTCCAAAAACATCAGTATTTGCCATAACATCTTCGACAACTCCACCGAGTAATTTATAGTCAATATTCTTAAAATATAATTCTGAAATATCACCCAAAATTACAATATCACTATCTAAATACAAGACTTTATCATATTGTGGGAAAAGTGATGGAATAAATAATCTAAAATATGTTGAAATTGTGTAATAATCACGTAAATGAAAATTATTTTTATACTTAGAAACTTCTTTAGAAACATCTTTAAAGACAATATAAAAACAATCTTTCTTAAACTCTTTTAATATACGATGGATATTCTTAAATGAAATACCATCGCTATGTAAAATATAAATATCATATTTATAATTTTTATTGGCATTTTTTTCTAAAGATGATAATGCTACTGCTAAACATGGTAGATAATTATCATCACAAGAGAAGACGATTGGTATATGAATTTCTTGCATAATTAATTACTCCTTATATTCCAAAATGGTTTTTAATACTTTTATATTCTTGAAAAATATCATCAAATTGATGATAATGGAAAACTTTATGAACTTTATCCAGTTGATATTGTTTAATGTTAGCTACATGTGGATACGGAAAATAGAAAAGACGTTGTGAGAAGTGACGAACAACAGTGTGTTTATGTAAAAACTTTTGATCGTTAAATTTTTGTGGCAAAATTTTTCTTTTGGTAGTTGAACGAATCAAGGCACTTTGATCGGCAAACTTTAACTTCGTTGACATAATTAAACCGCGTGCTTTTTCAAATATTCCTGTTTCTTTCATCTTTTTAACATTTAAGAGCAATACTCCAGCATTAATATAATGCGGATTAACAAGATATTTACCATAATGATCAGGGGCTGCTGCATATTCTACTTCACTAACATCAATATCATAAAGTAGATGAATATCGCGGTTAAACATAATATCACTATCGAGATAAAGCAATTTATCAGGAATGTCATTTACTAAATCAATAAATAAACGAATTAGGGTAAAGGGTGAGCAATATGCTCCTTCATTTGGACAGCCTCTAAAGAATTTATTGTAAAGTGAAGTCACATCATAAAGTTTCACTACATTATTTTCATTATATTTTTTAACAACAAGATTAAGTGTTTCAAATTGTTCTTTGCTTACTGGTTTATATTTAGGATTTAAATCCGAAACGTCCATGGTAAAGATATGAACCATAATAGGTTCCGTATTTTGGCTACGATGAAAAATTGAAAGCATACAAGTAAGCATGCCGTCAAATACACCATAACTACCGCCAAATAGAATATTAATCATTCAAATTTACTCCTTATCTTTAACATACTTTACGTACTCAATATTGCTTAAACTAGCTCTCTCTACCATCTTTTTATAAACTTGATCTCTTAAATCTTGAATCTGACCATTACGATCTAAATCTTTATTCGGATAAAATGGTCCATCAATATAAGTGACAATATTTGGCTTTGATGAATGTTTTCTTTTCATATAAACATTTGTAAAGCAATATGTTGGTAACTCATACTGTACGGGATAATGGAAAGACGTGGCTGGGAAGTTTCTAATTTTGTTATAATACGGCCAAATATGAGCTTCAGGATAAATTGTAATTAACGATTTTTCTTTTAACCTTAACTCAATGGTCTTTTTAAAGTTTCTCATGGCCTCTAAATCATCTGGTAAAGGAATCGCTCCTAAACGAGGTGTGGCTCTTTTTAAACCTTTCATTGAAACATTGTTAGCATGAGTAATAACATAAACAACTTTTGGAAAAGACATTAATGTAGGCAAAACCGCATCCGCCCCAGCTTGAGTGTGATTCCCATAAAGGAACGCCCCAGTCTCTTTAAGATCCTTTAGAACTTTTTTATTAACGTACTTATTATGAAATTTACATTTACAATAAATTATCGCAATAGGCAACGCTACAATACGATAATAAAAGAAACAAGAGAGACGATAAAAGAATCCTTTTTTGTAATAATGATAATTTTTATCAATCTTGATTGGTGTTATTTTTGCCTTTGAGAACTCATCATTAAGTTCATCGTGGTAATAAATTACTTTTTGCTCTTTCATTATAATATTGTTGCTAACCATTGATTAGCATAATTATTATATTTAAAAATATAAAGATAGTTCTATCTAGTAAGGAAAACTCGATATATTCGAAGGATACATGATGTATCTTGGGAAGATACATAACAAAAAACATCGGTTTTTGCACAGTTTTTATTTAAAATCATTTTAAAAAGTATCTTGTTTATGATACGATAAATGCATGGAAGAATATCGTCATAACATTGCTGTTAATTTAACACAATTAAGAAAGAAAAAAGGTTTAACTCAACAAGACGTAGCTAAACAACTATATTATATGGACAAGGCAATATCTAAATGGGAGAACGAATACACTACTCCTTCTTTAGACGCCTTAATCCAATTAGCTAAATTTTATAATGTCTCAATTGATTACTTAATTGCTGATCATAGCGGTAATCCAATATTGCCAGAAGAAGAAAATGTTTATCATGGTTTGTCTAGTTATAATAAATTTATTATTTCTTTAATGTCAGGCATAGGAGTTTGGTTATTAGCTTGTTCAGTTTATGCCATTTTAAATATTTTTATATCATCTAATGTTTGGATGATATTTGTTTGGGCTGTTCCTGCTACATTTATTGTTGCTATTGTCTTCAACGAAATATGGGGTAGACGATCTGCAAGAGTATATTTTGTTTCCTTATTAACTTGGACAATTCTTGGGGCAATTTTCCTGCAATGTATAATTTATAACTTTAATGTTTGGATGATATTTTTAGTTGGTATTCCCCTTGAAATTGGTTTTATTCTTTGGGATAGAATGCATGTAAAATAACTACGAATCCTAATTATTTTGTAAAATTCATAGAAATATTTAATTTAAAATTAATAAAACACCGAAATATTAATTTCGGTGTTTTTATATATAAAATTATTATTATTTAATTAGTTCTTTTGAAATCACATTAAAGGCAGCAATGATAATTGGGTCAAAATGCGTTCCGCTTTCATTGTTAATAATTTCAATCGCTTTATCGATGGAAAATGCGTCCTTATAAGAACGTTTGCTAGTTAAAGCGTCAAATACATCTGCTACAGCCATAATTCTAGCACTTAATGGAATGTCATCCCCTTTAAGTCCAGACATATATCCTGTTCCGTTAAACCATTCATGATGGTATAGAGCAATCTCTTTAGCAATTGTTAAATAGTTGTTGCCAGTAATTCCACTAAGAGCCTCACCAATAATTTTTGCACCCTCAACCGTATGTTGCTTCATAATTTCAAATTCTTCTGTTGTTAGTTTACCAGGTTTGTTAAGAATTACATCTGAAACACAAATTTTCCCCAAATCATGTAAAGGTGCTGCGTGATACAATTCATCAATAAAACTATCAGTTAAAATATTAGAATATTTTCCTTCTTTTTGTAATTCTAACGCAATCGCTTTAACATAATTAGAGGTACGAATAATGTGTTCGCCCGTGTTGCTATCACGATTTTCAACGACATTTGCTAAAGCATTTACAATATTTTGTTCCATCTTAAGCATCTTAACTGTTTGTTTTTCGATTGTTTTTAGATTCATGGAAACATCATCTTCGTTTCTTAATAGAGCTGTATAAAGATCTTCGATTTCATCATTTGTTTTAATGACAGTAATCTGTTTTCTTTCATCGCTTTCAATCCAATTTTTCATACCAGATTTCTTAAATAGCATCGCTTGATCAACTAAGGAATCCACAGGTTTAATAATATAAACATCTGCATAATAGTAAACAAGGCCAACAGAAAATACGACAAGAGCACCAAGCAGTGTGATGACACGACTTACAAAAGACAAAGCATCTGAATTAATAGTTTTCATGTCAATATCGGCACATACATAGGCCGAACAAACCCCGTTGCTATCAAAAATTGGACGATAATATGTTAATAAATACCCAAAAGTTTCATTACTAATAATTGGGCCAACCTCTTTTCCGGCATATAAATCAGCTTAATACTTTAAAAATGAGTCATCAAAATCTATCGTGTCGCCAAGTTTATTTCCTTCAACCCAAGGTGTATCAAGATCGAAAATAACTTCACATTTTTAGCCTTGAAGAATTTTATAAACATAAACAAATTTCACATTGGTATATGATTTATAAATTATATTCAACTGTTTCTTAGTTGAAATGTATTCGGCATCTTGGTCGCCTTTTTCTAGGAAATAATCAATTTTCGAACCATCAACACATAACATCATATTGGTTGTACATTCTTGAGCTTGTTCTGAATAGCCATTGATGGCCTGATTGCGATATAACACTGTTGAAACACTAGCAGTCGATATGCTTGTAATAATACCTGCAAAAATAGCTATTAAAGCAGATTTATACGTAATACTCAAATTGTTTATCTTTTTAACTCTTGTTTCTTCATAACAATATTTACCATAAGGGAATAAATCACAGAACTTTTTAGGTAAAAAATGTAAGATAATAAATGTTACCAAAAAGATAATCACTTTATCGAGCAATTCATAAAGTGTTAATGTAAGCCATAATTCAAAAAACTTATTTATTCCATTAAAATAAATAATAGTAGCAAAACCATTTTCAAGTTCACCACCATTAATTGACCAACTAATAACAACTCGAGTAAGACCACAAAGCAAGCCAATAACAAGATAAGTCAAAAGCGCTCCGAGCGGCTTTTTAAACCATCCTCTTTTATATGAAATAAAAAATAAAATGCTACATATTATACCAACAAAAGCATAATACATGGCATCACTATTAAGTATTGAACATAAAAAGGCAGTAATAATTGCCGTTGTTATTCCTGGCAATGGCCCTGCTAAAGCAGTAATAAGAACTGTGCCTAAAGAATCAAGAAATAAAGGTAATTTTAAATAATTTATTAAAGAAAACAATCCAAAATTTAAGCCAATAAGCAATATAAAAGCGAGATATATTTGCCACGATAAAAGATAATGGAATTTCTTATTTATTACAAACTTCATATCCAATATTTTACTCTTTTTCAAAAATATGCGATTGATTATTTCTTAAAATTACACAAACATTTCATTAATGTATAAAGATAAAAATTGTTCAGTATTAATAAATATTCACTTGTTTATAAACACATAAATATGCCTTAACATTCCATTAAAACATAAAAAATATTTTATAAAAGATTAATCAAGTATCTAATATGTAATACTAATTATTTTTTAATATAAAGTTTTCAGAAATAGTTGCAAATAATTTGTCGGGGTCAACTGGTTTAGTGATATAACCATTCATACCAGATTCAATTGCATGTTTTAATTCATCATCAAAAGCATCAGCTGTCATCGCTATAATAGGAATTGTTTTAGCTTGAGGATGAGAAGATTGACGAATCTTTTCAGTCGCACCAAAGCCATCAAGAACTAGCATTCTAATATCCATCATTAAGGTAAATAAGTTTTATCGTTCCGTTTGGATTAACATCATAAACACCTACACCTTTGGGTAATTTTTCTACTATATCATTATCAAATTCAAATATTTCGCTCATAAATAACCTAAATATTATACATCAAAATATATAAATTATTATCCTTTTAATCCTCGAGTTTGTCGATCCATATCTTCGACAACAATATCATATATTTCACCTAAAGTAGAACAGTACTCAAGAACTTTCCATGGTTCATTCGTATGGTAATGTACTTTAATCAAAGTATCATCTCCTACTACTAGAGTGCTATCTCCTTTAAAATTATTTGCAAAATATTCGTTTATTTTATCTTCGTTTAAATTTTTGCCTTCAATTAATAGTTGTGTATCGTATTTATATTCCAACATATAAAAACCTCCAAAAGTAAGAAACTATTTCTATAATAACATAATCTTTAAAAATAGAATTAAATCTTGCCAATCATTTGTATTTGGGAAAAATTTCAAAAGTACGCCAGAAATGAATCGTTTTTAATTACAAATAGTATCAACATTAAAGCAAATATATTTTACTTTAGTTAATTATTTTACCTTATTTTTTGACTAAATTCCATATTAAAAATAATGAATACGCTTTCATTTATATTATGATAAAAAAGCATTGTAAGCATTTAGATTTACTTGTTAAAATATCATTGTTATGAGCAATGACAAGAGATTATTAAATCGTAGCGACATTAATAAGTTATCTAACTAATGGGGTTTTATCCCCATTTTTTTGTTCATAATGTAACATTATTCAATGATAGGAGGATATCATATGAAAAGAAATGTTTTACTCGCTTCTACTGTAATTAGTCTTGCTGCCGCAGGTTTGTTATTAACAAGCTGTGGCGAATCATCAAGTGTTGTTGATGTTATTGATAACACAATTAATGTTCAATTAGTTCCAAGTCAAGATCCAGGCAAACTTGCCACACTTGCTCCACAAATTGAACCATTATTAAATAAAACAAGCTCAAAATACAAATTTAAAATCACTGTTGGTACAACATATGCCGCTGCCACTGAAGCTTTGGTTTCGAACCAAGTTGAAGCTGCTTTCTTAACTGCTTCAGGCTATGCTCAAGCCACAATTCAAAATCCTGGAAAAATCGAAGTCAATATGACTGCTGTTCGTAAAGGTTATAAAGTCCAAGTCGATGATTATAAAGGAAATGTTGCTAATCAAATTAAAGCCATGAATGGCGAAATCGAAGGTTACACTTATCGCGGTGAACAAAGCGATACTGATGTCAACTTCTATACTTCCCAACTCTCAGTTCGTGCTGAAAAATATGTCGATGCCAACAAAGATGGCAAAATTGATATTAAAGATATGGCTGGTTTAAAGATTGGTAGAATGGGTGCAACCAGTGGTGCTGGTTATCTCCGTCCTTTAAAATATCTTGCTGATAACGGTATGACAATGGTTGATACAATCACCGATGCCACTACTCAAATTCAAGGCATTGATTATGGTAAAGCCGGCTATCCAGCGGCTTATGAAGCTATGCAAAATGGCGATATTGATGGATTCTGGGGTTATACTGATGTCCGTTATTCTGCTGGATATAATTCATCTACTTCCCAATATTATCATAAAGATGAAGCTTTCACTTTAAGTAAAGTTGCTGCCATTACTGATGGTATTTATAATGATACAATTTCAGTAAGAAGCAATGCTCCACAAGAAGTTAAGGATGCTATCAATACTGCCTTTAAGACCGTTATTAAAGAAGGCGACAAAAATACTGAAGGAACTGGCGCTTATTTAATGTATAACATCTATTCTCATACAGGATATATGGATGCTAAAGATAGCGATTTCGATGGCGAAAGAGCTTTCTATAAATATTGTGTCGATAATAATCTTATCAAATAATTTAAAGTAGGTAACAATATGATAGTTTTTGAACATGTCGACAAGGTATACCCAAATGGATATAAGGCCCTTAATGATATTAATTTAAAAATCAATGATGGAGACTTCGTCTGTATCATTGGTCTTTCGGGTGCTGGTAAATCAACGCTTATCCGCACTATTAATAAAATGCATGATATCCAAAAAGGCAAACTCACCGTTGACATGTTCAAAACTGTTAATTCTAAAAACTATAAAGCAACTCTTTCTGAAAATAAATATTTCTTAAAGAAGTTTAAGAAAGATTCTGACCATTCAAACTATGATGAATTAGTCGAAATAAATAATTATCTTATTTCTCATAAAGATGATTTTATAAAAGATCGTAATTTTACATATAAATTTAAAAGATTATATGATCTTACAACTCTAAACGGCAAGAATTTACGTTTGGAGCGAAGAAATATTGGAATGATTTTCCAAAGTTTTAATTTGGTAAATCGTTCCAATGCTTACACCAACGTCCTATCGGGACGTGTTGGTTATCATAATTTCTTTGAAATATTATTTAATATTTATACAAAAGAAGAAAAGGTATTAGCTCTTCAATCGCTTGAAAAATTAGGAATATTAGATAAAGCTTTTATTCGTTGTGATCAATTAAGTGGCGGCCAAATGCAAAGAGTTGCTCTTGCCCGGGCATTAACCCAGGAACCCGCCATTATTTTAGCAGATGAACCCGTGGCCTCACTTGATCCAGTTACCACAATTTCGGTTATGAACGATTTTCGCCGTATTAATCAAAATGAAAAAATTACAATTGTGGCCAATATGCACCACGTTGATTTAGCATTAAAATATGCCACTCGTATTATAGGTATTAAAGAAGGCCATATTGTTTTTGATGGTTTACCTAAAGATATTAATGATGAAATTCTTTTAAAAATTTATGGTCGTAGTTTAAATAGCAATGAAAAACTAGGAGACGTCGATGAAAAAGATACTAAATAAAATATCCACTAATCCTTTCATCCATAAGATTTTGTATAAATCTTATACTTTTGAAAGCGTCTCTGGTGAAACTATAACTATTGAGAAAAAACGCAGCAAAATCCCCTTAATTTGCGTAATTTTGCTTACCATTACTGGATTATGTTTTATCTTTATTGATTTACCAAAAAGACCAAATATTGGTGAGTTCTTTGTTATCTTAGGAAAACTCTTCGTACCAAATCCTTATGCGACGAAAGATGCTAATGGCTACTTTAATTATATGTTCACTATCGCCATGCCAGAATTATGGTATACGATTGAAATGTGCTTCTTAGCAACTGTGTTTGGATCAATCTTATCTATCCCATTATTTATACAAGCAAGTCGTAATATCGTCTTAAAAAAACGTATTTATTTACCTGTTAGAATTATTTTAAATATCATTCGTACTATTCCAACATTCGTGCTTGCTGTTATTGCCACTGTCTTTTTTGGTTATAGCCGAACCGCTGGTATTTGTGCTATGACATTCTTTACTTTAGGAATTATGTTTAAACTTATGTATGAACATATTGAAACTTCACCAATGAATGCCTTTGAAGCTTCTTTATCAAGTGGCGCTACCCGTTTACAAGCTTTCCGTACAACCATGTGGCCACAAGTAAAACCAATGTTTTATTCGGATGTTTTATATACTTTTGAAATTAATATTCGTGCCTCTGTGGTCCTTGGCTTTGTTAGTGCGGGCGGCATTGGCTCTTTAATCTCTCAACAAATTGATAACACTTTCTACGATCGAGTCGGAGCTATTTTAATTCCGTTATTTGTCGTTGTTGTGGCACTTCAATTAACCTCCAATTATGTTCGAAGGAAGACCATGTAAATGAAAACGATCTCTTGCGAAGAATATAATAAATTGCCATGGTTTAAAAAACCTTTTTATAGTGTAATTCGTCACTTTACAAGTGTCGATGAAGCCTATAAAGCTAAACCAAAAAAATATATTTATAACATTATTTTAGTTACCATAATTTTAGGTGTTATTTTATGGTTCGCTCTTGATGTTGGAACATATGATACTAATCGTAATTTGAACTGGGAAAAACTTGGAAATATGATAATTGGTTTCTTTACCCCAGATTTAGAATATTTATTTGGTTATGGGTCTTTTACTTTTCAAACTAGTGCTATTTATGAAACAATTCAAACTTTTGCAATTGCTTTTGTAGGTACTTTAGCGGCAAGTGTTCTTTCATTACCGTTTGGATTTTTAGCCTCACGAAAATTAATGAAGAAAAAAGCCATATTTGCAGAGTTAATTCTTATTTTAATACGAACTTTCCCTGAAATTCTTTTTGGTTTCTTGATTATTAAAGGCGTTGGTTTTGGTGCCTTTGCTGGAGTCATGGTCTTATCAATTCACTCTATTGGAATGATTGGAAAAATGTATTCAGAACAAATTGATATAATCGATGATAATCCGCTTGAAGCTCTTTCAGCTTGTGGCGCCACAACTTTCTCACGTATTAAATTAGGTGTTGTTCCACAAGTCGCGCCTAATTTTATAAGTGTTATTCTTTATCGTTTTGATTTAAACATTCGTACAGCTTCCATGCTTGGCCTTGTTGGCGCTGGTGGCGTTGGGTATTCAATTCTTCAACACTCCCAAAATGCTCACTGGCATCAACTTGCAAGCGTCTTATATTGTATTATTATATTAGTACTACTTATTGATTTTGTTTCGGGAAGACTTCGTAAAAAGTTGGTATAAATAAATGAAAACACTTATTATTGTCGCCGGTTTACCTGGCTCTGGAAAATCCACTTATCTTAAAGCTCACTATTTAAATAAAGAGCATACTTTTATTGTCGATAGTGACGAAACTCGTCGCGCGATGTTTGGCGATTACCTTACATTCCCAAAAAATATGTATGAAATATATGATCATATGATTGAAATCGGTAATGAAATTTATGATAAAAATGAAGAATTAACTCTTGTAATGGATTCAACGTTTTTAGACAATTATCGTCGTAATTACTATATTGATCATCTTAAACCATTTGATAAATATATCTTTATTATGTTTCATACTAAAGATATAAATATTAATCTAAGAAATAATAAGTTAAGAATTAAAGAGAAGTGGGTTCCTGAAAATGTTATCCTTGAAATGGTAAAACAATACGAGCCTTTAGATGACAAAACAAGGGCTCGTTTTAATGAAGTAATTGATCTTGATGTGAAGTAAAAACTCAAC